>DEIT01000048.1 GCA_002352635.1 Hyphomicrobiaceae bacterium UBA2767
TCGGGCAAGACCGGCGTGGAGATGGAGGCGCTGACTGCGGTCTCCGTCGCGTGTCTGACGATCTATGACATGGTGAAGGCGGTCGACAGAGCCATGTCTTTTTCCGGTATTCGCCTGATTGAGAAGTCAGGCGGGCGATCCGGGCACTATAAAGCCGGCCAGTGAACCAGGTCCGCAAACCCATGCTGAGTGTGGATGAAGCGCTCGCCAGAGTGGTTGCAGGGCTTGAGCCCACTCCAGCAGAAACAATCTCCCTGGAGAACGGATTTGGACGCATTCTGGCGGCCGATGTTGCCGCGCGAATGACCCAACCACCGTTCGATGCTTCGGCCATGGACGGCTACGCGGTACGTGCACAGGATATTGCGGAGGTTCCCAGCTCCCTGACGATCGTTGGCGAGGCCGCCGCCGGTCACCCATGGGATGGCGAGGTGGGTTCCGGTCAGGCTGTTCGTATTTTTACAGGCGGTGCTGTTCCCTTGGGCGCGGACACTATCGTCATACAGGAAGATACTGACCGCGATGGGGACCGTGTAACCGTCAACGAAGGCGCGGCAAGCGGTGCGTTCGTCCGCCCGCGCGGGTTTGATTTTGCAGAAGGCGATGGGTTGCTCGCGGCGGGGCGAAAGCTCAACGCGCGTGATTTGACGCTTGCAGCAGCCATGAATGTGACGGCGTTCTCCGTACGCCGCAGACCCGTTGTCGCCATCCTCGCCACGGGCGATGAACTGGTGATGCCAGGCGAAAAACCCGAGCCGGGACAGATTGTCTCGTCGATTCCGTTTGGCCTTGCTGAACTTGCAAAGTCGGCTGGCGGTGAGCCCAGTCGGCTCGGCATCGCTCGCGATACGGGCGAAAGCCTCGCCGAACACATCGGCGCAGCGGCAGATGCCGATATCCTGGTTACGATTGGCGGCGCATCTGTCGGTGCGCATGATCTGGTGCAGGATGCCCTTCGCTCCGCAGGCATGTCGCTCGACTTCTGGCGCATTGCCATGCGGCCCGGCAAGCCGCTGATGTTCGGCCAGTTGCGTGCGCAACGCGTACTCGGATTGCCCGGAAATCCTGTCTCCGCTCTGGTTTGTTCACGCATCTTTCTCGTGCCGATGATCGAATGCCTTCTGGGGCTCGACAGCAAAGCCGCGGCGCCAAGATCGGCTATTCTGGCCGGCGTTTTGGAGAAAAACGGACCCCGCCAGCACTACATGCGCGCGACGATTGATATCGGTCCGGATGGCGACACGCGCGTAACCCCCGTGCGCTCTCAGGATAGCTCCCTGCTTGCGCCCCTCTCCCAGGCTGATTGCCTGATCGTGCGTCTCCCCGATGCACCGGCCTGCTCAGATGGCGATTCCGTCGAGATACTTCCGCTAGATTTTTGATCTCATTGGCCTTCTCGCGCCATTGCAAAGTCGCAGCTTGCGGAACGCAACTAGAACATGTATATTTGTTCACGATTTGTCCATATCTGGTAGCTAGTTTGATTCGATATGGCCGAAACAACCCGGCGGACGAACAAGAGGCTGATATGCTGACGCGAAAACAAAAAGAACTGCTGATGTTCATTCATGAGCGGGTAAAGGAATCGGGCGTACCGCCCTCGTTTGATGAAATGAAAGAAGCGCTCGATCTCAAGTCGAAATCGGGCATTCACAGACTTATCACAGCGCTTGAAGAGCGCGGTTTCATCCGCCGCCTTCCCCATCGCGCCCGGGCGCTTGAAATTCTCAAACTTCCCGAGTCTGTCGGTCAAAGCATCGGCAATGGCGGTGGACGCGGCTTTTCGCCGAGCGTCATTGAGGGCAGCCTTGGCCGTGTTCGCAGGGAAGATGACGGTGTTCCCTCCTCTGCGAATGTGCCCGTACCTGTCATGGGCCGGATTGCGGCAGGTGTTCCGATCGAAGCCATTCAGCACGCCGAGCGTTCAATCGAGGTGCCGCCAGAGCTTCTGACCACCGGCGAGCATTTTGCGCTTGAGGTCAGGGGCGATTCCATGATCGAAGCGGGCATTCTCGATGGTGACGTGGTCCTTATTCGTCGCGGTGATACCGCGAGTTCGGGTGAAATTGTCGTGGCACTCGTGGACCGGGAAGAAGCGACATTGAAGCGGATGCGCCGGCGTGGTGATTCGATCGCCCTTGAAGCCGCCAACCCGGCTTACGAGACCCGTATTTTCGGACCCGACAGGGTTGATGTGCAAGGTAAGCTGGTTGGTCTGATCCGGGTCTACTAGGCGTGCCGGTCTGAACCTGCTGGCATTTATCTATTCGGTTTCGCTTGCGTATGCGGCGCTGTCATCGGATTCCGGGATTGCCCGTCCACGTTTTTTTGCAATCGTTCGCGTCCAGGGCCGCGAGCCGCGTTGTTTGGCGACAGTTTTGATCTGTATGGATTGCCCGTCGAGATAGAGGGCATGCGCACCGTGTTCCCACAGATCTATTGCGTCGACTGTCACCCGCGCTTTGCGGCAGTTCCGGTTGACCGGTAGTTGGGAGATTACGATATCGGACCGCGCGCATTCTTCCGCCAGTGCCGCTGCATGACGAACAAAAGCGACGGACTTTCCTTTGACGGTGGCGACACAAGCCAGCTCGTCGCAGCGGAAGCCGCGTTCCTTGAGAGCAGCGGCCGGGTCACGCGGGTCACCATCTGCTTTCAACCATTGGGTGAGGCTGTAACTGGTTCGCCTGCCCCCGGAAAATGTGAGCGTATCGGCGTCCGTCCGTATAGCAACGATCTTGCCGTCCCGGTCAACGAGGAGATCCGGCTTGGGAAGACTTGCAACATTCAGCAGCCCCAGTGCTGCAACCGGCAACCCGGCAAGGCGCCAGGTTCCTCGCCACAAGCACAGCCATAATCCCCCCGAGATGAGTGCCAGAAGAGATAGAACCGGCATTGCGGCAACCTCAATTGTCGCGCCTTCCCAGTGCGAAACGGCGGATGCGATACTGAGAACGTGGTCGATTCCCCAGGACATGACGTGAAGGGGTACAGCCTCGAGGCCAAGTGGCATGGTCACCAGGACTGCGAGTGCGGCCGGCATGACGACGAGGCCGAACAGAGGCATGGTCGCGAGGTTGGCGACAAGGCTGTATTGGGCAAGTTTGTGAAAATGAAAGGCCGCGAAGGGCGCCACTGCAATGCTGGCGACGAGCGTCGTAAGCGCGATCCCGGCAAAATACAAAATGGCCTTTCGGCCTACCCACTGCACAGGCGAAGCAGGTACCGATTGCCACCTCTTGCGGTCCAACCGTTCATACACCGCGACGAGTGCCGTCACTGCGGCAAACGACATCTGAAACGAGACATCCAGAAGGCTTTCTGGAAAGAGCACGAGAATGACAATGGCGGCGATCGCGACATTTCGCAGGGTAAGTGCCGGCCGGTCGATGAGGATGGCTGTAAATATGATGGCCATCATGAGAAAAGCGCGTTGCGTGGCAATGGCGCCGCCGGATAGGGCCAGGTAAAACGCACCGCCTGCAAGCGCCAGCACGGCGGCCCATTTCTTGATGGGGTAGCGCAAGGCAAGTGCCGGGAATGCCGCAGCAACGGCCCGAAGCAACCAGAACAGTGTGCCTGCCATCAGCGCCATGTGTAATCCGGAGATCGCAAGCATGTGTGCGAGGCCAGAGTCACGCAGAGACTGTAGTGTTTCTTTCGGAATTCGTCCGCGTTCGCCCGTGATAAGAGCGGTTGCAGTTGCGCCTGACTGACCCGGCAATACGGTCAAGATACGCTTCTCAACGCCATGGCGCACCCGATCGATGGCGGCTCGCAGCCGAATGCCAAGGGGTGGTGTGGGTGCGTCGGTCAGCGTTTTGGCCGGCGCATAAGCAAAACCCACTGCGCCCAGTCCCGCATAGTAGGCCTTACGCCCAAAATCAAAACCGCCCGGCAGGACGGGGTCTGGAATAGGGTTGAGCCGGACGCGAGCTACTATCGCGGTACCCGTAGCGGGAACATCGTCAAAGCGGCTCATAAACCGGATGCGCGCAGGAAATTGGCCAGGTGCCGACGGAACTTCGAAGACGCGCAGCGTGATGCGTGCGCCACGCGGCAGCCTGTTTTCCGTCCGCTCGACCCATCCGTGTACGGTCAATGTCCGGCTCTTCTTGAGAACTGGCTGGTCAACCAGCGTGGTTCTGAGCTTGGCATCAGCGAAGCCGAGCGCTGCGCACAAACAGGCAATAGCGATGATCCAAACCAGTGGAAATGCCCGGGTCATCAGACACAGACTTGCGGCGATCACTATTGCGACGAAAACGATGGTCGTGCCGGGCTCTTGAGGGAGAGAAAAATAGATACCGATGCCAATGCCAAATACAATCGGTAGCCAGAGAAACCATCGATCGGATTCAGCCTCCAGCATGGCTGACAGTCTGGCGAGCAAACGAGCTAGCGGATTGAGGCCGTCGTTATTTCTCCTGAAGTTGAGCATCTTTCGCATTGTCGTGCCTCGCAACACGCACCTGCACTTAACGCAGGCCCCGCATTTATGCTACATGAGCGCACGGCAAAGCCCGAACCATTTCGGTGCATTTTCCCACATCAGCAAGCCACTTCAGCAAGGACATGGAGCAGCGCAATGAGCCAAAGCGTGGTGACCCGTTTCGCCCCCTCGCCCACCGGATTCCTGCACATTGGTGGTGCGCGCACGGCGCTGTTCAACTGGCTTTATGCCAAGGGAAACGGCGGGCGCATGCTGTTGCGTATCGAGGACACCGACCGCAAACGTTCCACGAAGGAAGCCATCGACGCAATTCTGGACGGGCTGACCTGGCTCGGGATCGAATGGGACGACGAGCCTGTTTATCAGCACACCCGCGTGGACCGACATCAGCAGATTGTTGCCGAATTGCTGGAGAAGGGCCTCGCATACAGGTGTTACGCAACACCTGAAGAACTTGAGGAAATGCGCAACCAGGCGCATGCGGAAGGCCGCACGGCCGTTTATGACGGGATGTGGCGGGACCGTGATCCTTCGGACGCACCCGATGGTGTTGCCCCTGCGATTCGTTTCAAAGCACCGAAAGAAGGGGAAACGGTCATTGATGACCAGGTCATGGGGACGATTACCGTAGCCAACAAGGATCTTGACGACCTCATCATTCAGCGCAGCGACGGCACGCCGACATATAACCTTGCAGTTGTCGTAGACGACCACGACATGGGTGTTACGCACGCCATTCGCGGTGGCGATCACCTGACCAACGCCAGCCGCCAGGCGCAAATTTACAAGGCACTTGGCTGGGACGAGCCGGTTTTCGCCCATGTTCCGCTTATTCATGGCGAGGATGGCGCCAAACTGTCCAAACGCCACGGCGCTCTCAGCGTGCAGGCTTACAGAACCATGGGATACCTGCCCGCAGCGTTGCGAAACTATCTGGTTCGACTTGGATGGAGCCACGGGGACGATGAAATATTCTCTACCGCGCAAATGATCGAGTGGTTCGATCTTCCGGGTATCGGCCGCTCCCCGGCCCGGTTCGATTTTAACAAACTCGAGAATTTAAACGCGCACTATATGCGTGCGACCGATAACCGCGAACTTGCCGGCCTTGCCCGGGCACTCCTTCCCGATCTCAAAGCTGAAGACCAGCCACCCAATGCCGACGACGATGCAGCCTGGGAAAAGCTGGCGCTTGCAATGCCGGATTTGAAAAAACGCGCCAAAACCTTGTTGGATATTATGGAAACGGGACGATTTGTTTTTGTCTCTCGCCCCCTCGACATGGATGAAAAAGCAGCCGGAATACTCGACAGTGAAGCATGCGGCGTGATCGCCGGGCTGGTGGATCCGCTGTCGCACATCGAAGACTGGTCTGTGGAAAATATTGAGCAGGCGATCCGGGAATATGCTGAAGCGGCTGATCTCAAGCTTGGCAAAGTTGCACAACCAATGCGTGCAGCTTTGACCGGTCGCGCCACGTCACCCGGAATTTTCGATGTTCTCCATGTCCTAGGAAAAGATGAAACGATTGCCCGCATCCAGGACCAGATACATTAGAGAATCGACAGCAATACCTCGCAGTTATCCACGATTCTGCACAAAAATTATGCGAAATAGTACTGCGTGCATTGGCGATCTTGCTCAGTTATCCGAAATCGACTAGGCAAGGGGTTAAGTCTTCAATTCAACTTTTAGCTGTCCCCGGATCAGGCGAGTTGCGTGCGTTCCGTGGGGCCAAGTGATGGAGGTCGGCATGAGCACAGCGGACGATACTCAAGGGCTTGCACCTGCGACAGATAACCAGAAATCGGCCACGCTGTCGCTGGATGACGAGGAATACGTTCTTCCGATCTACCAGGGCACCATCGGGCCCGATGTCATTGATATTGCGCGGCTGTATGGAGAAACCGGACGGTTTACCTACGATCCCGGATTTACCTCAACCGCCAGTTGTGAATCCAAGATCACCTATATCGATGGTGAGAACGGCGTCCTTCTTTATCGCGGCTATCCGATCGCGGAACTTGCGGAAAATGGCAACTTTCTGGAAACCTGCCACCTCCTCCTCTACGGCGAATTGCCGACGAAGGCTCAACAGGAGGACTTCGACAGCCGGGTGACGATGCACACAATGGTGCATGAACAGATGACCCGGTTCTTTACCGGATTCCGGCGTGACGCCCACCCCATGGCGATCATGGTAGGTGTCGTCGGCGCTCTATCGGCATTTTACCATGACTCAACCGATATTAATGATCCGTGGCAACGCGATATTGCGTCCATCCGCATGATCGCCAAGATGCCGACGATCGCATCAATGGCTTACAAATATTCTGTTGGTCAGCCATTCACCTATCCGCGCAATGATCTCGATTACGCGGCTAACTTCCTCCAAATGTGCTTTGCAGTACCGTGCGAAGCCTATGAGGCGAATCCGGTGTTCGCTGAGGCGATGGATAATATTTTCATCCTGCATGCCGACCACGAACAGAACGCCTCCACGTCAACTGTCCGGCTTGCAGGGTCCTCCGGCGCCAACCCGTTCGGTTGTATTTCGGCGGGCATTGCGTGCCTGTGGGGCCCTGCGCACGGTGGCGCCAACGAGGCCGCCCTGCAGATGTTGGAGGAGATCGGTACTGTCGACCGGATTCCGGAGTTTATCGAGCGCGCAAAGGACAAGGACGATCCCTTCCGTCTGATGGGCTTCGGGCATCGCGTCTACAAGAATTACGACCCTCGCGCCAAGATCATGCAAAAGAACTGCCACGAGGTTCTGCATGCCATCGGGGCAGACAAGGATCATACCCTTCAGGTGGCCCTTGAACTGGAGAAGATCGCATTGGAGGATGAGTATTTCGTGGATAGGAAACTCTATCCGAACATCGACTTCTATTCAGGCATTACCCTGCGGGCGCTTGGCTTCCCGACATCGATGTTCACTGTGCTGTTCGCCGTCGCGCGCACGGTCGGCTGGATCGCGCAATGGAAAGAAATGATCGAAGATCCCGAGCAACGCATCGGCAGGCCACGCCAGCTCTATTTGGGGCCTGAAGAACGCCCATACATTAAGATGCAAGATCGCACATAGATTCGGGCTAGCCGGCCGGCCTGTCTGCAGTTGCCAATGTGAGCACGATTTCGGCGGCCCGTGTGCTTGGTGTCCCGGATGGCAATTTCATCTGGTCTTCCAAGCCTCTTAGAGCATCGATCTGAAGTTTTCTCTCAGCGCTTTTTTTGTCCAGTAGAGGCATCAGGGCGGCAGACAGGGTTTCAGGCGCGCACTCCTCCTGAATGTATTCAGGGAAGACATTGCGACCCAACACAAGATTGGGCAGCACGATTGAATGCGCCTGCAACATCCAGCGAAACATCGCCACGATTGCTTCTGTGCGATAGGCAACGACCATGGGTGTCTCTGCAAGAGCGAGCTCGAGCGTAACCGTGCCGGACGTGGCAAGTGCCGCATCCGCCAGTCGGAAGGCGCTAAATTTATCGTCCTGTCCGCTGAGGATGTGGGGTTTCAGTGGCCAATCCGAGAGATGCTCTCGGATCAGGCGTTCCATGCCAGACGCGGCAGGAATGACCACGTCCACGGGCCCTTTCTGCGCAATGATTAGTCCTAGCGTCCTGCCAAAGACGCCCATCATCCGGCTAACTTCGGTCGAGCGGCTGCCAGGGAGGACGGCAATGACAGGAAGTTCGTCTGTCAGCCCCAGTGATTGCCGGAATTT
>DEIT01000127.1:0-6824 GCA_002352635.1 Hyphomicrobiaceae bacterium UBA2767
AGTCGTAATTGCCAGAAGGCTATCAGCATCGCATTCTTCCGTTTGCGTCAGGACAATCGTATCCGCCTCCCCGATCCAGCGCTGGCGTGAAGCATCCTTCCTGATTGATTGTCCTCCGGCGTCAACAGCATGAAGTATCCCGGCGATGCGATACGTCACATCGAGCCGCGTATCGTTCTGAACAACTGCTGAGAAGTTTCCGGTTTCGAACTGCGCACCAACGTCGACAACAACGGCGTCATAGTCGAGGCTGGGCGACAGGAGGCCGAGTTTGCGCAAATGAAGCTGGTGAAACGCATGGACAGGGTCATCTCCCCCGTAACAACAGACTTTGCCGGACGATATCCTGACCATTTCCGGAGTGGGCAAGATGCGCTCCCCGCCGGCAGATATGGCGGACCATGATGATGGATCGGTAATCACGAACGCATACGGGGTTTCACGTTGATCGCAGTTCGCAAAGCGTTCCAGCAATGCAAGTTTGCTCGCGCCCCCTTCTCCAGTGACCAGATAGATCGGGAGGCGCGGATCGACACCTGCCCTGCCGGGATCGAGATCTGTGTCTGACGTTGAGCGGATAACCATGTCTTGTCAGCCAATCTTCAATCGATGAATGCGAGAGCGCGGACCGGCGATCCAGTTCCCCGGTTGAGGTGAAGGGGGAAGCCCTGAAAATGAAACTCACCGCGTCCCACCAGCTCTTCCAGGTTCACGAGCCACTCATAGTGAGCGATATCCCGGTCGCGACACGTCCGATGGTTGGGAAATTCGCTGCTGCTGGGTTTGTCTGTTGAGGGGCCTTCCACGCCGTGAAATTTGGAGCCACGATCAGCCAGCCAATGGGTGGCAGCTGCAGTGATGCCGCAGTTCGACCACATCACCTTGTCGGTGGGATAGTGGCGTTTGTGCAAACCGGTGTTGATCAGGACGATGTGGCCGTCGATCTTCACACCAGCCTTCTTTTCCGCATCTTCAATATCCTCGGTATCAATATCTCCCAGATCGGGGATATGCGTCAGATCCAGGCACACCGCCTTGCCCATGAAATTTTCCAGGGGCATTTCATCGATCGTTTTTCCTTTCTCTCCGAGATGGAAGAAGGAATCCACATGCGTTCCTACATGGTCGATCATTCCCATGAAGGTGGTCGCCCCGGTGAGCGGGTCGCCGGGAACACCCAGATTCATCTGGCGGAAATCGTCATGAGTGAAATGAGGGACCAGAACCGGACGCGCGAAGAATTTGTGTGCCGGCATGTTGTTGGTGATCTTCACCGAAAGGTCGATTATCCGATTGGGCATGGCAACCTCCGCAAACCTTTGGCGGCTCTAATTGTCATTCCTTGCACTAAAGAGCGGTCGGTGCTGGGGAACAAATACCGTTTCGCGAAGTTTCCTATCTCAAGATGAGATGATACTGTGATCGCTCCGCTGCTCGCGGCCTGGTCTCGTACGCATGATGGGCAACGGATTTGTGGGTTGGTAAGTATGGATTTGAGGCAGCTTCGATATTTCGTCCACGTGGCCAATCTGAAAAGTTTCAGCCACGCTGCGGCGCATCTGAATGTGGCGCAATCGGCTCTGAGCCGACATATGGGACTGCTGGAATCTGAGCTGGGGGTAAGACTTCTTGATCGCCACGGCAGGGGTGCGGAACCGACTGCGGCCGGAAAAGTGCTGCTGAAACGGGCAACCCGCGTTTTGCGGTCCGTTGATGAGACCCGCGAAGCGGTCATCCATGCCGGGCAAGGACCCGCGGGTCAGGTGAGCCTTGCTATCCCGCCGTCTGTTTCATCGATTTTTGCAGCACCCCTCTTTAAGGCCTGCGAGCGAGAATTGCCGCACGTTACGCTGAAGCTATCCGAAGGGTGGACTGGTGACATCATGGAGTGGCTTTTGATCGGCCACAATGACCTCGGAATCATCTATTCCAGCCAGGTCGACGACCGCGTGTGTTTCAAATCCATCGCAACTGAAAAACTTGCTCTTGTCGGCTCATCGTCCGATGCATCGCTGAAGGATCAGACAAGTTTCACCCTGCGTGATGTTTCCAGGATGCCGCTGATCGTTCCCCCCGGCCCCCACGGTCTTCGAAAGGTGATTGAGTCAGCTTTCGCCGAGCACGATCTCACTCCCCAATTTGCCTACGAGTCTCAAGTCTGGAGTGTCATCAAGGAAATCATCAGATCAGGACTTGCCTGCTCCATACTCGCTCTGAGCGAAGTTGAGCCCGAAATCCGCCGCGGGCATATGGTATCGGTGCCGATCATCGAGCCTGAGATTAAGAGGACGCTTGGCGTGGCGCTGACGAGCAACAACCAGCCATCTCCTCCGGTAGAGGCGATATTTGAAATGCTGGGGCGTGACGGGCCTAAATGGTGCGCCGTCCAAAAGCGTTGACGGTCACACGCGGACTATCCCCGCCACCGTAAACGGCGATTCCTATCTAAATCGCCTGATCACGGAACTGTGTTCAGCTCATTCGGTTGCAACGCCGTCTTTTCAACGGCAATGTCGAGGGACCTCATTTTTTGGGCCGATGAACGGTGGAAAATGCAGGTTTGCACTTCTGAACCTGCCTTCCTGAATGATGGGGATATTGATGGCGACCAGCACAGACATCGCGAACAAAGCTCGCCTTGAGGAACTCAGGGAACGGCAGGGCTATCTTCAGAAGGCGGTTTATCTGATCCGCAAGCAACCGCTTGGCGCTTTCGGCTTCTTCCTGGTCATGAGTATTGTGCTGATGGGTGTTTTTGCACCTCTTGTCACTTCCCATGATCCGATACGCGTTTCCTTCCCAGACATGCTCATGCCGCCGGGCGGGGAATTTCTTCTGGGGACCGATCAGTTCGGCCGAGATATCCTGACACGTCTCCTATATGGCGCGCGGACGGCGCTCTTTGTGGGGTGCACAGCCGCCTTCATTGGTTCCACCGCTGGTCTCATACTTGGCGTCACAAGCGCCTATCTCGGAGGCACCTTCGATCTTATTTTTCAGCGCCTTTGCGATATCATGCAGTCTTTCCCGCTTATCATCATGGCGTTGGCGATCGTCTCCATCTTTGGCCCGAGTGTCGTCAATGTGATTATTGCCATTACAATCCCCTTCATTCCCGATTGCGCGCGTGTCGTGCGTTCAGGCGCCCTCGCGCAGCGTCAAATGCCCTATATCGACGCGGCACGGGCCAACGGCTTCTCCAGCGCGCGGATCATACTGCGCCACATCGTTCCCAACGTCATGGCGCCTTATCTGATTATGATTACGACATTTGTCGGCCACGCCATTTTGCTCGAAGCCTCCCTCTCTTTTCTCGGCCTCGGTGTGCAGGAACCGACCCCGGCCTGGGGACTGATGCTGCAGGGTGGCGCCGAAGAGTTTGCCGAGAGCGCGCCATGGATGGCGATCTGGCCAGGGGTGGCGATCAGCCTGGCCGTGTTTGGTTTCAACATGTTCGGCGATGCCGTCCGCGACATGCTCGATCCCAAACTGCGCACGGAATAGGCGAAGTCGGCGCGAAATCACCACGCACCCCGAATTCCGCTTTTGGTCAGTTCCGGAATTCAGGGGCGCGTGTCGATGTAGTCGGAGTGCCGGTCGCTACGCCGCCGCGACGTTGTCAAGAAACGTGTCTACGACGGTCCGCAATTCCTCGGTGCGTGCCGAGACCTCTTTCGATGCTGTGAGGACCTGATCAGATGAGCGCTGGTTCTCGGTCGCGGAATCGGTAACGCCGGAGATATTTTGGGTGACCTCATTCGCACCGGCCGCAGCCTGCTGAACATTATTGCTGATCTCCGATGTGGAAGCGCCCTGCTCCTCAACCGCGGCGGCAATCGTCTCGGTGGAAGCATTCACCTCATCCATCGTTTCAGCGATCTCGCGAATGGCATCGACAGAGGTTTCTGTTTCCGACTGGATTGCCGTGATCTGTTCCGATATTGCCTCCGTCGCCTTCGCCGTCTGTGATGC
The DNA here is from genome assembly GCA_002352635.1 of Hyphomicrobiaceae bacterium UBA2767. Lineage (GTDB taxonomy): Bacteria > Pseudomonadota > Alphaproteobacteria > Rhizobiales > Methyloligellaceae > UBA2767. The sequence goes on from DEIT01000127.1 coordinate 3,973, forward strand.
AAGACCCTTGACCTCCGATGCCACGACGGCAAATCCCTTGCCCGCTTCCCCGGCCCGCGCTGCTTCGATCGTTGCGTTGAGCGCGAGAAGGTTGGTTTGCTCCGCGATATCCTGGATCATCGAAATCACTTCGCCGATCTTCTGGGCCGACTCGGCAAGCCCACTAATCTTGTCGTTCGTTTGTGTGGTTGCATCCGATGCCTTGGCTACGATGTCCTTGGTTTGGGATACCTGGCGCGAGATTTCGCTTATCGAGGCCGATAGTTCTTCCGATGCCGCGGCCACCGCCGCTACATTCTGTGAAGCTTCTTCCGACGCTGCCGCCACACTGTTGGCTTGTGATGTCGTCTGGGTCGCCATGGATGACAGGGTGTTTGCGCTCCCTTCCATCTGCTCCATATTGCCTGCGACGGTCTGCAACAGTGTCTGCACCTGACCGCGAAACTCTTCTACCAGTTTGTCCACGTTTTTCTGGCGGGTTGTGCGGGCTTCCTGTTCCTTTTCACTTTCGCTCTGTAGCCGCAACCGCTCGATTGCATTGTCCTTGAAAACTTGGACGGCTCCAGCCATGTCACCGATCTCGTCGCCCCGATCCCTTGCTGGCACGTCTATGCTGGTGTCGCCTTCCGCCAGACTGGTCATTGCCGTAGTCATTTTGCGCAGCGGTTTTACCGAGGCCCGCCCAAGATATGTTCCCGCGCCGCCAATAAACAAAGCTGCGATGCCGATAGCCGATAGCATGATCGTGTTGACCGAATTGACGGTTGCGTATGCTTCGCTGGCAGGAACCCGAACGAGGACGGACCATCCCAGACCAGGATAGTCATAAGCACCGTCAGTGTTGGAATAGCCCGCGGACTGCGAAACTTTTTTTCGGCCGTGTACCGCATCGAGAGATCCGGTCTTTCCGTCAGTAGCAAGGCGCGCCACCTCAACCTTGTTGGCAAGGTTGAACTTTCCAATGACTTCGGGGTTGCGGCTGTACTCCGTCCAGCCCTGGCCCACCGGATCATAGTCGACGATGATACGACCGCTTGGATCAAGCAGCGTCAATTCTGCGCTCTTTTTGCCCTGGGCTGCGAGCTGCTTGTAGAAGGTCGAGAAAATCTCCTCGACCAGCCCGAAGTCGGCAAAATTCACCCAGACTCCGATTGTCTTCCCGGCCTGATCCTTGATCGGTGCGGAAAAGGGAATGACATAGCCATCGTCGCCGTAAAGTTCTCCGATAAACTCGACGTTGACTGGTTGTTCGACGGCGGTTCCGGTCATGCCGTTGGCGCCCTTCAGAAACTCACCCTTGAGCGCTTTGTCGAACCACGGTTCACTGGAAAAATTCTTGCCGATGAGGCCGCTTGTGTTGAGCACTTTACCGGCTGGATTGACCGAGTTGACGGCAACGACTTCGCCATTCGTATCGAAGACGAGCATCAGGCGGTAAATGCCATAGCCGGTCATATAGCCGTTCATCGAGGAAACCAGCGGATTCGCATCTGTCGGGTTTCGCCAATTCTCAGTATTTTGCACAGCGGTATTCAGAGCGAAGGCCTGAACGTCGCCATAGCGTTCGAAAAGATTCCGGTCGATCGTATCGCCAATGCCAACCGCGAGCTGCTCACTCGGTTTACGAAATGCCAACTCGAATTTTTCTTCTGAGGAGACGTAGACGCCATAGATTGCCACTGCTGGCAGCATTCCAAACACCAACAGGACTGCCACAAGTTTTGGTGCAATTTTCAAGTTTCTAAGTTGGTGCATCATCGTCTCTTCTCCGGCTTTCGTCGTATTCTCGAATCTGCAATGTGTCGTTTCTTCTGCATCGCATCGAGCGGAACGGGAAGTCTCCTTTTCTTGTTTCAAGGATGATCAACGCAAGAATTTCGTGTCTTATACCGCCTGTCCCGCAAAGGTAATTGTTCAACCTGAGGTAGAGGGTGAAGGTTCTGTTTTAACAAAATGATAACTGCGTTCGAGTTGTTTTTTCCTGTGTAGATTCCGGAAAGTACAGCTATAGGTATGCTTTGATGTACGGGAAAGTGCGGATAATGCAAGGCGATCGAAATGCTGCAATCAATGGTTGCAGGTAAAAAGTTGACTGGTGATGCGCTCTTTAATCTGCGTGATTGTGTCGCATCATGATGCCTTCTTGCCGAAGAGCGCGACATAACATCGATATTTGCGGTGGTCCGTCAGCATCGCTCTCAAGTTTGTTTCGATAGTCCCATTTCTTGTCTAGAGTGGCGCTGTCCTGTTTCTAAGTTGTTTTCAACATCCGTTTACATTTTGCGGAACATGATTGAATCTCTGTTTAGCCAAGCGATTCGGAACTCGGATGGACACGGTCAGGACTCAAAGGCGAGATGCCGCTGCCACGCGGAACGCCATTCTGGTCGCCGCAAAGCGATTGTTTACAACGAAAGGCTTTGAGGGCGTTGGCGTTCGAGAGATAGCCGCGGATGCCGGTGTCACGGCGGCTCTCGTGAACCGCTATTTCGGTTCGAAGGTCGGCCTGTTTGAAGAGGCCGTGATCCCTGCCCTCAATATCGATGAGCTGATGGCTGGGGACCGGTCCACGTTCGGTGCTCGGGCTGCGGTCTATTTCACCACCAAGTCCCATGACAACAATGACCTTGATCCGACGGTTGCATTTGTACGCTCCGCTGGAAGTGCCACCGTCATCCCGCTGGTGAGTGAAGCCATCGAGAAAACGGTGGTGGAGAGATTGGCCCAATGGCTTGGTGGAGCGGACCCCAAACAGCGCGCTGCTTTGATCATCTCACACCTTGCCGGGTTCGACATGATGCGCCGCATTGTCAACGTCGATGCGCTGACTTCGGAACATCTCGAAGCCATCA
>DEIT01000127.1:6981-8757 GCA_002352635.1 Hyphomicrobiaceae bacterium UBA2767
CTTTCGGCGCGAAGCCCCAATCCCAAAGTGCCACCGCCATCTCATACACACCTTCCTCATCCTGGATGTAACCAAGGCGGAAATTGTCCTCGAACATGGCCTGTTGTCCGGGATTGCGATGGAAAGTCGGTGCGTCGTGGGGCAACTCGTCGCCCGCCATAGCGACATATGAGGGGATGTCTTTCTCAATCTTTTTGGCATCCAGACGCATTGCCCAGCGAAGCAATCGATGGTGTTGGCGGATCCTCACGATCAATTTGAGGTCCTTCATCACCAGCATGTCGGTAACGCCTGGCGCATCGAACGGCGCCACCGGGGATGCGAGCGCCACTTTCTTCACGCGGTCGGGCAGATGAAAGGCAATCGAAAGAGCGTGCGGTCCTCCGCCCGAATGACCGGCGACATCGAATGTATCGAGTTTCAGGTGATCGGCGAGCTGTTCCATGTCGGAGCCCCAATCGACCATTTTGCGCCCGGGCTTCGGGGATGATCCACCGACGCCAGGCTGGTCAGCGCATATCCAGCGCACGCCGAGCGACGCGGTCAGATCATCATCGGGATTGCGGATCACATGGGAGTCGGAAAAACCGTGGCTGAATATGACCGGGGTCCCATCGGGGTCACCATAGGTATCGTAAGCCAGGGTCCGACCGTCCGCCAGTGCCATGGTCTTGCTCATTGATACTACCTCACAAAGGTTGGTCCGGCGCCGTGTGCCGAGTATGCGCGGGTTGCGGAAAAAACTCACTCCTCACACCGTCTCTGGGCAGCAGGTTTTCTTAGGCGCCGACAGCGAGGGTCATTCAGGCAGGCCAGCGGCTTCCATCGCTTTGGCCATGCGTTGCCAATCCTTGTCATGCTGGAAGGGCACAACCTTCGAGAAGGCTTCTACGGAAAAGTCGGGATCGAATGTCAATGTGCTGCGAGCGGCGGCCTCCGCCTCCTCTTTCTTTCCCGCCTCCTGATAAACGAAGGCAAGGCTGGCACTCATGATTGTACGCATGGTGTCGCTTTTCACGCGCGCCAGTCCATCCTTGGCCCATTTGATGGCCTGGTCGAATTCGCCTTGATAAGCATAGGCCCGCGACAGGTAGAGAGAATACCAGCCCGGATAAATGGGCCTGAGGTCTACGGCCCGCTTCATCGAACGGATCGCCTGGCTATAGTCGCCGGTAAAGAAGAAAATTGATCCAAGCCGTGCCGAGGCATCGGCATTTTCCGGAACCAGTTCCACGGCCTTTTCGGCGGCCTTTTGGGCCGCGCCGAAGCGCCGGGCAAGCAGATCGACATAGGCATCTGTAATCTTGATCTCTCCCAGTTCAGCGTCGGTTACCTTTCCGTCGAGCCTTGCCGCTTCCCACAACAACTTTGAAGCCTCGACGAGCGACGCTCTGGAGGATGGGGAAAAACCAAAACGGGCATCTGCAGCGTAAGTTCTCGCCTTGAGCACGAGAGCCGAGCTGAATTTCGGGTCAAGCTCGAGCGCCTGGTCCATCAACCGCCGCACTTGGCGCATGGCGTCGCGGCTGAATGTCCGATAGAGGCCCAGTCCTCTTGCGTAGAGAAGATAGGCATCGAGGTTCTTGGTGCTTTGGCCTCTGAGCGCTGCCTGAGCCCCTTCGGTCAATTTCACCTGAAGTGCGATAAGCACCCGAAGTGCGATTTCATCCTGAACGGCGAAAATGTTCTCGATCTTGCGGTCGTATCTTTGTGACCACAGCAGCTCGTTCGTTTTGATATCGACCAGTCTGGCGGCAATCCGTACACGTTCGCCTG
>DEIT01000127.1:8825-9481 GCA_002352635.1 Hyphomicrobiaceae bacterium UBA2767
CCCGAGCCGGTTTGAAGCGACTTCACAAAAATTCGCGGAACCTCGTTCAGGCTCATGGTCAGGGACTCTTCCATAACGTCCGCAAGACTGGCGGAGGCTGCGCCCTTGCTCAGATTTCGAAACGGGAGAACAGCGACCTCCACCCGTTCAACAGGCTGAACTTGTGCGGTGGTGTCGCTGGATGCCGGTGGCGTTGCTGCGCTCCGATGATGCCACCACGTCATGCCACCGGCGCCAATAGCCAACAGAAGGACGGCCGCTGCAGCAATCCAGCCTATGGAAGGAGTGCGTGATATACTGCTTTTTTGCGCCTGTGCCGGCAGTTTCTCAGCCTTTACCTGAACCGGTCGGGCGTTATTGGAAGATCCCTGGGTTTCGGCTGGAAATTCCAGCGCCGGGCCATTCATTGGCCAATCAATGCCGTTCAATTCCAGATAGTCTTTCAGGTTGGCTGCAGCGTAAGTAAACGCCATGCATCGCCCGTGAAGCGGCAGGCCTCTATGAGTGAACATCAAGCCAACGGCAATGCGTGCCAGTAGATACTGGTTCTCCATATTGGAAAGGCGATTGGGTTCGTGTCGATTAACCCAATTCAGCCAGTTTTTGCGAATGGCCAGCATCAGTTTTAACAGACCCATGTCGTCGCCCTTTGGCGC
>DEIT01000001.1:0-1515 GCA_002352635.1 Hyphomicrobiaceae bacterium UBA2767
CTTCAACCATATTGCGCTTGAGGTCGGCGATATTGACGAGGCGCTCGATTTCTACGGCAAGATTTTCGAGGTCAAGCTGCGTGGACGCGGTGGGCGTATGGCGTTCATCGATATGGGCGACCAGTTCTTGGCCCTCGCCGCAACAGGAAAATCTGACCTCGACAGCGAACGCCATTTTGGTCTCGTCGTAGACGATCAGGCGCAGGCTCTTGCAGCCGCGAAGGATGCGGGTGCGAAATTCCTGAGCGAAGGCGGCAACACCTTTTATGATCCCTGGGGCAACATGTTCCAGATCGTCCAGTATTCCGATATCCAGTTCATGAAGGCCGATGCGGTACTTGATGCCATGGGACTTGGCGATCTGAAAAAGTCCGAGGCGGCGCTTGAAGAGTTGCGGGAGAAGGGCGTCAAACTGGCCTGAAAAGTGGGGTTTGCCTGATGCCCGGATCTACGGTGACGCTCTATGGCGCGCATTACAGTGTCTATACACGAATTGTGCGGCTCGCCCTGGGAGAGAAGGGTGTCGCATATGACTTTGAGCCAATTGATATTTTTGCCAAGGAGGGGCCGCCCGACGACTATCTGGTGCGCCATCCCTTTGCCCGCATTCCGGCCTTCGAACATGATGGCTTCAAGCTCTACGAAGCGGGCGCTATAACGCGCTACATCGACGAGGCCTTTGCCGGTCCCGCACTACAACCCGGCTCCCCGCAGCCCCGCGCGCGCATGAGCCAGATCATGTCCATCCTGGACTCCTATGGCTTTCGTTCCCTGGTGTGGGACGTCTTCTTTGAGCGGGTTCGCTCACCGCAGGTGGGCCGGGTGTGCGATGAGGCGAAAATTGGGGCTGGACTGGAAATGTCCGGGAGTTGCCTCTCTGCTATCAGCGAGATCCGCGGCGAGGGCAGTTGGCTTGTTGGCGATGATGTTTCTCTCGCCGACCTGTATGCCTATCCCATGATCACCTTGTTCCGGCTGGCGCCGGAGGGGTTGTCTCTTCTGGAAGAGTATCCGGCTCTGGTTGACTGGTATGGCCGCTTCGGCGAACGTGCCAGCGCCGGAGCAACCCGGCATCCGCTGGAACCTGATGAGAGCAGCTAAGTCCCATGTCTGAACCTTCCTTCCGCATGATCGATGGCGCGCCGCAGCCGGTTGCGCCTTTTTCCCATATCGTCGAAGTCGACGGATGGTATTTCCTCACCGGCCAGATGCCGACTTACCCGGATGATCCCGACAAGCCATTGCCCGAAGGCATTGAAGCGCAGACGAGGCGTGTGATGGATAACCTCATAATCGTGCTCAAAGGTGCGGGGCTCGACCTTTCCCATGTGGTACAGGCACGCGTCTATCTGACGAAATTCGACCGGGATTATGCGGAGATGAATGACACATACCGGTCCTATTTCCCCGAAGGGCGTCTGCCGGCGCGCACCTGCGTCGGCGTGTCGGGCCTGGCAGTTGGTGCGCTGGTCGAGATTGATATGGTGGCGCGCAAATCCTGAACCCCGAGACTGC
>DEIT01000001.1:1584-6796 GCA_002352635.1 Hyphomicrobiaceae bacterium UBA2767
ATCGCCATTATTGTCGGCCACGCGCGCAAGGGTTCTTTCTGCGAAGCGCTGGCGAGGGCGTACGCAGAGGGCGCGAAGGCCGGTGGACATGACGTCAACACGTTTGTCACGTCGCGGATGGCGTTCGACCCGATTTTGCACTTTGGCTATGAGAAGGAGCAGCCGCTGGAGACGGACCTTGAAGCGGCCCACGAAGCCATCTTTGCCTCCGAGCATCTTGTGTTCGTCTTGCCGCTGTGGCTCGGAACGTTGCCTGCAATCCTCAAGGGATTTCTGGAGCGTATTCTGATTTCCGGCAACGTTACGACAATGAAACAGGGCAAGTTTCTCAAACCTCTGAAAGGCAAATCCGTGAGGGTCGTGATGACCATGGGCATGCCTGGCTTTGTGTACCGGTGGTATTTCGGCGCGCACTCGCTGAAGATGCTCAAGCGGAATATCCTGAAATTTGTTGGTATTTCACCCGTTCGTTCGACCATATTCGGATATGTCGAAGGAGTGAGTGCGGAGAAGCGTGAGGCTTGGCTTGAGCAAATGACGGCGCTCGGAAACGGCGCACAATAGGAGAGGTCTTGGAGATGTTGGTTACAACGACACCTTCGGTCGAGGGGCGCGAGATTGTTGAATATCTCGGTCCCGTGGCCGGTGAATGCGTGCTTGGCGCAAACGTAATTCGCGATTTTTTCGCGTCTATCCGCGATATCGTCGGCGGCCGCGCCGGAGGGTATCAGAAGGTCCTGCGCGACGGGCGGCATATGGCAACGGAAGATATGGTGGACGAAGCCAAAGAGCTTGGTGCGGATGCTATTGTTGGTGTCGATGTCGACTATGAAAGCCTGGGGGAGACCAATTCCATGTTGATGGTATCGTGTAACGGTACGGCGGTGAAATTACGCTAGGCGACTGTGCAACTGGTTGCCGTTTCGGTGGCCAAACAGCCGCATTGACATCTATTCGGTCCTGACAGCTTATTAGCGCCAAGAAAACCGGTCTATCCTGAATCATGCACAGGTGTTGAAAATGAGCTTGGCGACGGTAGAATCCTCATCTCCCCAGACCAAATTGAACACGCGTGGATCCAAGGTGCTCGACCACGTGCTTGCCTCGATTGACGCGTGCGATGCCCAAGACGAGCCCTTCAGTCATTGCTATTTCGAGAATGTATTCCCGCAGGATTTCTACGATGAAATTCTCAAGCGGTTGCCGAGCCCGGAAGAATATCACGCGCTCAATCTCAAGGCATGGAGCCGTGCCAATGGCGAAAGCACGCGCGACCGCATGTTCCTTTCCAAAGAAGGTCTGGAGCCGCTTGCCAAGGAGCAGCGTGATTTCTGGACGTTGCTGACAAATGTCATTCTGTCCGAAGACGTCAAACGCACAATTTTTACCAAGCTCTGGAAGGACATAGCGCTCCGGTTTGATCTGGAACAGGAAGACGTTCCCGATATCAAGGGTTTTCCGCGCGGTGTGCTGTTCCGCGATACGGACGAGTACCGCATCAAGCCACACCCCGACGGCGAAAGCCGTATCGTTACCATGATGTTTTACCTGCCAAGCGACCTGAGCCAGGAGGATCTTGGTACGTCGCTCTATGAGAAACAGCCGCTTCACAAACGCCTGTTGGGCAACAAGTTTGAGGAAGTGAAGCGATTCCCCTACAGACCCAACAGCGGCATGGCGTTTGTCATCAACCGCCGGCCCGATAAGACGAGCTGGCACGGTCGCGAATTGCTTCCGCCCGGTTCCGGCGTCCGCAATTCGATCCTGACCCAATTCAGGACGGATGCGGATGGACAGGATTACTGAGGCGCGACCATTCGGCAGAAAATGCGTTGATCGTTTCTCACAAGCATAAATTCATCTATCTGAAGACCATCAAGACCGCGAGTTCCAGCATGGAAATCGCGCTTTCGCAGTTGCTTGGCCTCGACGATATCATCACGCCGGCGCGGCCTGACCTGGAAAGCCAACGCGAGCAGGGCGTGGGGGGACAGAATTACCGGCTCGACCATCCCGACGTGCCGAAACGACCGCTGTGGCGGCGGGTTCTTGGACGGCCGGAGCGCTACTATCACCCCACCGTCGGTTATTACGAGCACATGCCCGGCTGGCGCGTGCGCAAATATGTCGGTGAGGATGTCTGGAACAGCTATTACAAATTCGCATTCGAGCGAAACCCTTGGGATCGGCAGGTCTCATTCTATTTCTACAAGACCCGGGGGAAGGGCAATCCTCAAAGCTTCGAGCAGTTTCTCAAAAACAAAGACAAGGCCTATGTCGGCAATTACGACATATACGCCATAGATGGTGATATTGCTGTCGACTTTGTGGGCCTTTACGAGAATGTCGACAAAGATTTCCAAAAAGCATTGCAAGAAATTGGTCTAGAAGAGAAAATCGCGCTTCCCAAGGCGAATGTGTCGAACAAGAAGGACGGTTCGGGCTACCGGCAGTTCTTCACCGACGAAACCCGGGATATGATGGCGGAATGGTATGCGCCGGAAATTTCCAAGTTCGGCTATAAGTTCTAACGCCATCGGGGACACCACGCGCTAATATTGAAAATCGCGTTGGAGCAAAGGGGGGCGGCGCGCGGCTCATGTTCAAGAAAATACTTATTGCCAACCGTGGCGAGATCGCCTGTCGGGTGATCAAGTCCGCCCGTCTGATGGGCATCAAGACGGTCGCCGTCTATTCTGAAGCCGACCGGGATGCGCTCCATGTCGAAATGGCTGATGAAGCGGTTCTGATCGGGCCGGCCCCGGCTGCTGAATCCTATCTCGTCATCAAGAACATTATTGCCGCCGCCAAGGAAACAGGCGCGGAAGCAATCCATCCCGGCTACGGCTTTTTGTCGGAAAATGCCGCATTCGCCAAAGCGCTGAAGAAAGCCTCCATCACCTTCATCGGTCCGCCGGTGAAAGCCATTCAGGTGATGGGTGACAAGATCGAGTCAAAAAAATTTGCGGCCAAGGCCAAGGTCAGTACCGTTCCTGGACATCTCGGCGTCATCAAGGACGCCAAGGAGGCTGCGAAAATTGCCGGCGAGATCGGCTATCCCGTCATGATCAAGGCGTCGGCCGGCGGCGGCGGCAAGGGCATGCGGATCGCCCATTCCAAGGACGAGGTCGCAGACGGCTTTGCGCTCTCGAAATCCGAAGCGAAATCCAGTTTCGGCGATGATCGTGTGTTCATCGAAAAGTTCATCGAGGAGCCGCGCCATATAGAAATTCAGGTGCTCGCCGATACCCACGGAAATGTGATTTATCTTGGAGAACGCGAGTGTTCCATCCAGCGGCGCAACCAGAAAGTCATCGAGGAGGCGCCAAGCCCGCTTCTGGATGAGGAAACCCGCGCGGCGATGGGCGCGCAGGCTGTGGCCCTTGCACAGGCGGTGGGTTACGCCAGCGCGGGCACTGTCGAGTTCATCGCCGACAAGGACAAGAACTTCTATTTCCTGGAAATGAATACGCGGCTGCAGGTCGAGCATCCGGTGACTGAACTGGTAACCGGCATCGATCTGGTTGAGCAGATGATCCGCGTGGCGGCGGGAGAGAAACTCAAGCTGAAGCAGAGCGATATCAAGCTCAATGGCTGGGCCATTGAATCCCGGGTTTATGCGGAAGACCCGGCCCGGAATTTTCTCCCCTCCACGGGGCGTCTCACTGCTTATCGCCCACCACGGGAAGGCACCTTCTACGACCTCACCATCCGGAACGATACCGGCGTGGGCGAGGGGGGCGAGATCTCCATCTACTACGACCCGATGATCGCAAAACTGATTACGCATGGGCCGGACCGAGACGCCGCAACAGATCATATGATCCGTGCTCTGGATGCCTTCTATATCGATGGCATCCGTCACAATATTCCTTTCCTCTCGTCAATCATGCAGCATCCGCGTTGGCGCGAAGGAGCGCTGACCACCGGCTTCCTGGCCGAAGAATACCCTGACGGTTATGTGTCACGCGCGCCGGAACCAGATGAACTCGTCACGCTGACCATGGTTGCCGCTGCCATAGACCATCTTGGTAATCAGCGCCGCCGCGAAATTACCGATCAGATGGGCGGAGACAGCGTGCGTTTTGCCGATGAAAGGGTGGTCAAGATAGGAGAAAACACAGCCAAGGTGAGCGTAGCGGGCCGGTTTGGCGAAGATATCGATGTCGCGCTGCTTGATGAGGCGGGAGCGGAAGCCGAGAGGGCTGTGCTTGTCTCAGACTGGTGGTTTGGGGACCCGTTGTGGAGTGGCGAGATCAATGGTGTCGGGACGACGGTGCAGGTTCGCCCGATCCTGAACGGCTATGATCTTTCATATCGCGGCATTCATGTGCCAACCTTCGTTTACACCGCACGCGAAGCCGAACTGGCCGCGCTGATGCCGATCAAAGTGCCACCGGATACGTCAAAACAGTTGCTTTGCCCCATGCCGGGTCTCGTGGTTGCCGTGCATGTGGAGGAAGGGCAGTCGGTGAAGGCGGGTGAGGCGTTATGTGTGGTCGAAGCCATGAAGATGGAGAATATCCTGCGCGCTGAACGCGATGCGACTGTTGTGGCAATCCATGCAACGTCCGGTGACAGCCTCGCCGTAGACGCCATCATCATGGAGTTCGAATAGGCTGATGGCTGAAAGGGGTTTTCAGGTCCGCGCACTCGGTGAGATAGCCGTTCGGGTTCGCGACATGGATGCGATGGTCGGATTTTATCGCGACATCATCGGCCTCGAAATTCTGAGCCGTCGAGATGGCGATCGGATTGTCTTTTTCCGTATTGCCGATGGGTATGCGGGCCATACTGCTGTTCTGGCGTTGTTCCGGGATGAGACTGCGGAAAAGAAAAAATCCAACTGGGCCGATCGTGAAGCATCTGAAACGTCACTGCATCATTTTGCTTTGACTGTCGCACGCACGGAACAGGACGCTGCGGTACGCTGGTATAAGGCCCATGGCATTGACTGCCGGATTCAGGAGTTTGGCTGGATTGGCTGGCGCGGCGTCTTTGTTCGCGATCCCGAAGGCAACACGGTTGAACTCGTAGCTTATGACGACAAGGTGCGCGAAGCTTGATCAGGAAACAATGCGCTACTGTTTCGCGTATGATTCAAACATGTGTGCCGCGCAAATGGCGTTCTGCTGTCAACATCCGGTGACAGCCTGGCGGTAGACGCCATCATCATGGAGTTCGAATAGGCCGATGGGCTTTCTGGTGGCGA
>DEIT01000028.1:0-17975 GCA_002352635.1 Hyphomicrobiaceae bacterium UBA2767
TGCTTCTCTTATAAGGTCCGCCAACATGCTCTTGCGCGAATTCAAGTGAGTCGTTCACAGCAGCAAGCTTATGGGGCGTAGCCAAGTGGTAAGGCAACGGGTTTTGATCCCGTGATTCGCAGGTTCGAGTCCTGCCGCCCCAGCCAAGCTGTTTAGTGTTATGCCGCTCGCACAATTTCTGTACTGAGAGTGCACAATTCCTATCAGGATCTCAGATTTCCCAGGTATTCAGCCTGCGGACGAGCTGAGATCGCGACTGTCTGTGTGCGTCGTTTTTTGTGCAAAATACAAGTAAGTACATAGAATATCAGTGGATTTAGATAGTTGTGCTCGGTTGCTGAAATTCGTTTTGAGTGATTTTATGTTTTCTTTGGGGCACGCGGCATTATTTGTTTGCAACCACTAGGTGTTGCGCCTACGCCACAGCACTTTGGATGAATCGATCCGTAGTAAGTGCATAATTGCTCGACAGGCAAAAAAGTATGGTAACAGGTGGTTAGTTGTAGCATCATAATCTGAACACATTTTAAGACGGGCAAATCAGTCAATCGACCACACTAAGCGGCAAGTATCGTCGGTCAGTAATTGCAAGATCGAAATTTTTGGGTGGGTCGGTCGACTACTGTAATTGAGTTGGGGTGGCGACGTGGTCTTAAATCGGAGATTTGGAGCTTTTGCTTTGATTACAAAGCGTGTGCGAGACGCTTTGATCGCTTCGGCATGCGTTGCGGTGTTATTGCCGACCTCGGCTGATGCGATCACGATGAAAGCTGCAATCAAGATTGCGCTGGAGGCGAACCCGGAAATTGGCGAGGCAATTGCCAACCGGGAAGCGATCGAATTTGAACTCAAGCAGGCGCGCGGTTTGTATCTTCCCAGTGTTGATACCGAGAGCCGTTATGGCGTTCAGCGGTTTAGCAGTCCGGCGACCCGTGCAAGCGGAACTGCCAATGATGGACGCGACCGGCGTGAGATCCGCGGCACACTGACCCAACGCGTTTTCGACGGGTTTAATCGCCGTGGCGAGCGATATCATCAGGCTTCGCGCGTGGATGGTGCATCACATCGCGTCTATGAGCGATCTGAAACAATTGCATTGAATGTTATACGGGAGTACCTCGAAGTCGGGCGGGCACTGAATGTCATCCGTTTCGCTGAGGAAAATATTGCGTATAACCGCCGTATCCTGGGGGACCTCAAAGAAGGCGAGACAGGCGGATCTATTTCTGCTGCCGACCGTCAACAGGCGGAAGAGCGCGTCTTTGCTGCCGAAGCCCGGATTATTGAATCAACCGAAGAGCTAAATGGCGCGAAGATCCGGTTCTTCAAATTGGTTGGAGTGCCATTCGACTCCTATGTGCCTCCTCCGAATGTCGCTAGGTTTCAGCCCAAGACGCTTTCGGAAGCGCTGGGAATTGCACGCACCACCAATCCTGTGATCAAGACGGCGAAGGCTGATTTGGATGCTGCCCGGGCGCTGATCACACAGGCGCGTAGCGAATACTATCCAAAGGTTGATATCGAGCTTCAAGGGCGGCGCGGCTACGAGCTTGAGGGCGTCCTTGGCCGTGAATCAGAATTGCGGGCCGAACTGGTCCTTCGTTGGAATCTATTCCGCGGTGGAATCGACAAGTCGAATGTCCAGGAACAGGTTCGCCGGTCCGATGAGGAGCGGTACGGGTTGAGGCGTGCGCACCGTGAAGTCGAAGAGACTGTTCGGCTGGCCTGGGACCGCCGTGTTCAGCAGAGACGGCGTTATGCCCGCTTGAGGGACCAACTTGCCAGTACTCAGCGCCTGATTGAATCCTACGGCGAGCAATTCAAGGTTGGTGAACGTTCATTGCTTGATCTGCTCGATACGCAAAACACGAGATTCAATACCCAGGTGAGTGTTGAAACTGCTCGGGCAGCACTGGATTTGGCGGAATACAGGGTTCTTGCGAGCGCTGGAATCCTGCTGAATACAATGCAGATCGAGGCGGCGTCCCAATCGGACGGCTATGCAAGGAAGCAGCAGGGCGTCCCCCCGACACCGGAAGGCGAAACCGAAAAGCGCTATCAGCCGAATCGGGAACCTCGCTGGTTCACCAGAAGCTCACGTTAGTTTAAGGTTCAGGTGCGATAACCGCAGGCGTCACTCCCGCTTGGGGGTGACTACGTGATTTTTCGCGGCGGTTAGCAGGCCAACGTGAGCTATGGCAGATAACAATCCGGCAGCCAAAATCGAAGAGTCCCAATCGGCACAAAGTCTTGGCGTCGAAGATGTGCATGGCGACAGCCTGCTCGGATGTCTGGAATTTATTGCCCGACATTTTGATCGATCAATCCCAACATCAGCGCTGATATCGGGTCTGCCGTTAAAAGAGGGCCTTCTCACGCCACGCCTATTTCCCCGCGCCGCGGCGCGGGCTGGCATGTCGGCCCGTATCATTCGACGCCCACTTGAACAACTCAGTTCGCTCTTCCTTCCGGCAATTCTGCTTCTGGATTCGAATGAGGCGATTGTTGTGCTGGAGCTTGGTGAAAATGGCCAGGCGAAGATTGTTGTTCCGGAAACAGGGCGCGGCGTAGCGGAAGTGAAAACTTCAGAGCTGGCGGAGCGCTTTTCCGGATACGTCATTCTTCTCAAGCCTGAATACCAGTTTCAGCAGAGCGAATCAGATGCGGGCAAGTCGACTGGTGAAGACTGGTTCTGGAGCGCAGTGAAGCCTCTTTGGCCGAACTATCTGCAAATTCTCATCGCCGCAGCATTGATCAATGTCCTGGCATTGGCATCACCGCTGTTCATCATGAATGTCTATGATCGGGTTCTTCCCAACAAAGCCATTCCGACGCTTTGGGTCCTGGCCATCGGGATAGGCTTGGCGATTTCCTTCGATTTCATTCTGAAGATGCTTCGCAACTCGTTGATCGGAAACGCAGGGCGCCGCGCGGATGTATTGTTGGCGAGCCGCCTATTTAGCCATGTGCTCAATCTGGATCTAAGCCAGCGGCCGATGAAAACTGGTGAGTTCGCCAACCAGCTGCGGGACTTTGAGACGGTCCGCGAGTTTTTTACCTCAAACACGGTCGTGACGCTGACTGATTTTGTTTTCATTTGGCTCTTTATTTTCATTATCTACCAGATTGCAGGAATCGTCGCTCTGGCGCCGGCGGTCGCCGTCATCCTGGTCCTCGTCGCCGGTTTCTTGCTTCAGATTCCCTTACGCAAAACCGTTGATCAGGCCCAGTCGGAGGCGACGCATCGCCATTCGCTTCTCATCGAGGCGCTCACGGGCCTTGAAACCATCAAGACCTCACGCGCGGAAAGCCAATTCCAGACCAAATGGGAGCAGTTCGTCGGTCAGAACGCGAAGACGGCTGAATCCATGCGGTTGATTTCCGCGATCGGAATGAATTTTACGGCTTTTGCACAGCAGTTCGTGACCGTTGGCGTTGTCATTATCGGCGTCTATCTATTTAACGAAGGTGATGTATCTCCCGGCGCGATCATTGCCGCCGTAATCCTTGCCGGACGCGCCGTTGGGCCACTGGGCCAGATCGCGGGAACGATTGGCCGCTCGCAACAGGCTTTTCACTCGCTGAAAGTGCTCAACCAAATCATGTCGGTTCCAGGCGAGGGCGCCGAGCATGGTCGGGACATCAACCGTTCGGTGACAACCGGCGCTGTTGAATTCGACAAGGTCACATTCAATTATCCTGGCTCCGAGCAAGCCGCATTGAAGGAATTCTCGCTCAAAATAGAGCCTGGTGAACGGGTCGGGGTGATTGGACGCATAGGGTCGGGCAAGACCACCCTGGGCCGCCTGATATCACGGCTTTACGTGCCGACGGATGGATCACTCCTTCTGGATGGTGTGGATATCCGCCAGTATCACCCAAGCGATGTCCGCCGACACGTCGCATTCGTTTCTCAGGACTCCGCAATGTTTCACGGCAGCGTGCGAGACAATATTGTCCTCGGCGCACCGTATGTGTCAGATGATCTGGTGGTACGTGCCGCGGATCTGGCCGGGGTCTCCGATTTCGTAAGGTCGCACCCTCAAGGGTTCAACATGCCGGTCGGAGAGACGGGACGATTTCTATCCAGTGGGCAGCGTCAATCCATTGCTCTGGCTCGAGCCTTTCTCTTTGATCCGCTGATTGTCTTTCTTGACGAACCGTCGGGATCGATGGACATGGCTTCTGAACGGGCCCTGATCGAAAGGTTGAAGACGGCGTTTCGTCCCGATCAAACCGTTATCCTCACAACACATCGAACAGCAATTTTGACATTGGTCGACCGACTTATCGTTCTTGAGAACGGATCGGTGGTCGCGGACGGGCCCCGCAACAAGGTATTGAAAATGCTGAAGGAAAAAGCCAATGCTCGTGAAAGCGATGCGGGGTCACCGCAGGTTGGCCGGATCGTGACGCCAAAAGGCGACCCGCTGCATTCCCTCAATGTGTCCAATACCGTGACGCCCCCCGCCGGTGAGGCAGACAACGAAGACACGCCGGACGGCAGACGTGATGCAAAGGCAAAAAGCACAAAGAAAGCCGGCGCCGCAGAATAATAGAGAGACGATGTTATCGGGGTTTGTTGAGAGCGCCTAAAAAGCAAATAAGAGGCGATGAATCGGTGCCATCCTGATTGAGCCGACAGAACCTCCCAACCATCTGAACGATCTCCGAACCCCGGCTGAACGCAACATTCGTTTCCACATAGGCCCCAAGTCCTTCCGACAATTCCTTGATGATTCTGTCGATCGGCTTGCTGAGGGAGAACCGAACGACGGTATCTGCATCACGCCACATGTCAGGCGAGAGTAATGCGCCGAGCACCTTCTCGCTGAAGGCAGTATTCTGGGCGATCAGGCGTTTCTCGCTGCTGACGATGACACAGGGAATCGGACAGCTTGAAAGGATGCCCTGGATGTCGGCGTTTGATTTGGTCAGGAAGGTCTGAACAACTTTTCTGCGCATCCATCGCGCGCAATATATGCGCAGCAGTGATGTCCGGTTTGTCGTATCTGCGCCCCCGATCACCCCAAAAACCAGGTCAGCCAACTTGACGCCCTCGTCCTTTGCGCAGAACTCCAATTGCTCCCAGAACTCTTCCTCCAACCGGATGGAAACACGTTTGCCGTCTCGCTGAAGAATGCGTTGCCGTGGCTTCAGCCATGCCGGGTTTATCTCCATTTTCAGCGCCTCGCGGTCGTTTCGTCGGGCAACAACTCTCGGCGGCAATTGCTGCTCGAAAATCGTCAAACCTATACAATATATTATGTAGAACTGTTAACTGATAATTAAGTTCACGCAAGCGCCGCCATGTGACAGTGGTTAGTATCTCGTTAACCAGTGATGTGTGTTTGCCGGGTTGCGAGCTCGGTGAGTGCGTCGCGAATTTTGTAAACTTAATCCGGACGGTGGAGTTCAAAGATGGCCAAGCGCGAAGATTTTTCGCAGGAATTGGGTTCGAGCGAAACAGGTAGTTCAAGCGGGCAGAGCGGGGCATTAACACAAGTCAGTACGCCAGCGTCGACGCAGTCGGCAGCGGGTGCGATTCGTGTTGCCCAGGCAAATACCGGCGATCAACAGCCCTTCAATCTCACCAACGCAACGGTAGCCGCGACCTATACCTCCACCGAACGGGGCGCGCGCATCGAGTTGGCGCCTGGCACGGCCATCGACCAGGTCTTCATCAAGGACGGTAATCTCTACCTCGTTCAGACGGACGGATCCGTGGTCGTTATCGTGGACGGCGCCACGAACACACCCACGCTTGTCGTCGGCGATGGTTTGGAAATCCTTGCTGACCGGCTCGAACAGGCGCTTGAAGGCGCGCAGGAAGGCGTGCCGACGGCTGGCCCCGACGCAGGCGGCCCTGATAGCGGTGGCGGTGATTTCATTGTTGACCCTGGCGTAATCGGTGGTCCGTTTGATCTGAGGGATTTGCTTCCGCCGACAGCTCTGGCTTTTGAACTGTTCCCTCGTGAGGACGAAACGGAAGAGCTCGACGAGGAAGGTGATCCCGTGCTGGAGGATGACCCGGTTGGTCCATCAATCCTCAATGTCGGTATGGTTATCATCGAGGAAGACGACCTCGCTATTCAGGGCAATGACTCTGACACATCCGGCGGCGCCCTCTTTACCGGCATGGCGACACTCGGCGTCGATTTCGGCGATGGCGGCCCGGGCTCGATCAAGTTCCCGGCGTCAATTACGGCTCAGGAGGGATTCACCTCCAATGGCGAGCAAATCACGCTTGTTCTATCGCCCAACGGCCGAATTCTTCAGGGCTTTGCCGACGGCACGCTTGTCTTTGAGGCTGTCTTAAGCAACGATTTTGATGCCAATCCGTTTGGCAAAATCACATTCACGCTGTTTGACAATGTCGACCACGGCACACCGACCAAGGATGGCCTGGACGGCGAAACAGCGAACTTCCCCAACAATCTGAACGATGAAGAACTTCTGTTCGTCAACATCGCTTTCGATGTCGAGAATGGCGATGGCCTGACCGCGAGCGGCGTGGTTCAGGTCAAGATTCAGGACGATATCCCTGAAATCATGGTTCCGAACCAGGAGAAGTGCGTCCATATCGAGCTGCAGAAGGGCGTCTACATCGAGCGTACCGACGATGAGCCCCAGGAGCCTGAAGGACCGAGTGAAGGTGAAGGCACATTTGCCATTCTGAACGAGTTCGATGGACCGAACCCGAACGACCTTCTCTACAAGATCCCCGAAGGCATCAAGGAACTGCATATTGAGATCACCGACATCATGTCGGATGCGGGTTTTGAGAATGCGCTCGGTTACTACTTCGCTGACATCGACGGCAATCCGCTCTCCGGCTTCCTCATGGAGGACAATGTTAAGAGCGATGACGAAGAAGAAGCATGGATCAACCTCGAGGATATCCCCGAAGGCGCTTACATGCTGGGCTTCTTTATCCTCCCGGACGCCAACGACCTTCAAGACCTTCCGGAAGACATCGCCGTCACGTTCCAGCTTGTAGAAGGCAAATGGGTGGCGTTCGCAGACGGCGAGCCGATCCAGACCGCGCACGGCCATGTTCTGTTCTCCGACCGCCGGTTCAACCCGGATGGCGACGACTTCGAGAAGATGGGCCCGAACGAGACCTATGAGAAGGACTCGAACTGGGAAGACAAGGTCGAGGAAAGCGATAACGATTTCAACGACGTCCAGTTCAACGTCAAGGTGACGGCGCTCGTCAACGTCGAGTTCCTGCTGCAGGTCGACGAAGACGACATCGACAACTTCGATCCCAACCATCCCTTTGGCGACCTGGACGGCATCGAAGGCTCCATGGGCACCAGCCCGGATGATGGCAATGAAGACGGCTCGTTCACCGGCGATCCTGAAGGTGAGCCCGAGGTTCAGAGCGGCGGGCCTGCGCATGCGCATGGCAACCTCGGCATCAAATGGGGCTCCGACGACGGCAATATGGAACCGTCTGAGGTCGAGATTGAAGGTGAGGGCGACACAATCGTGGTGCCCGGCGAAGACGACGGCACCGAGTTCTTTGAGGCCGGCGCGGTCAATACGGTCACGGACAGCATTTCATTCGATGCCACCGACGACTTCACGCATGATTTCGTAACCGGCGAGAAGGTCGTCTACACGACCGACGATCCGACGGATCCGGCCACATTCATCAAGGGTCTGACACCCGGTTCCTACTACGTCATTGACAATTTAGATGGCACGATCAGTCTGGCCGCGTCCAAGGCGGATGCTCTCGCCGGCACCAAGATCGACCTTGAATTCGACGCCACCAACCAGGGCAATGAAACCCAGTTCCTGCACAAGGTCGGCGACCGTTCGGTCATCTTCGATCCGGATCTCAATGGGGAGAAGGGTGAGCTGCACGACGGCACGCTCCTGACCTCCAAAGGTCAGATCGTCATGTATCAGCTCGTCGATGACGGCACCAAGCTCATCGGCTTTGTCGATGGCAAGTTCTTTGGCGAGGGCAGCCCTCAACTTGCATCTTTCGATGGATACGATGGCGAATACGGGTACGGCGATGGCGTTTTCAATCCCGGTACTGAATCGGGCGACCGCCTTGTATTCGAAGCAGAACTTTCCGATCTGAACGACGGCGAGATCTGGTTCACGCTCTATGACCAGATCGACCATCCCGATCCGGGCGTCGGCAATATGGGCGCGCCGGTCGAAGATCTCGTCTGGCTGAAGTTCCCCTTCATCGCCACTGATTCTGATGGCGACATGGTCATGGACGTCATCACGGTCGACGTGAAGGACGACGTGCCCATGCTCACGGACGCCAAGCCGGTCATGCTCCTCGTGGATGAGGACGACCTCGACAATTTCGATCCCGATCACAACGACGATCAGGATGGCATCGAAGGCTCCATGGGCCAGAGCCCGAACGACGGCAGTGCGGACGGCTCGGAAACCGGGCCCCAGGGACAGGCGATCGTCACGGCGAGCCTTGCCAGTCTGGTAAAGGTCGGCTCGGATGAGAATTATGAAGGTGGCGCCACCTTCATGTTCATCAACGAGAACGATGCGCGCGACTATCTGGAAAATCTCGGCCTGTCCTCCAAGGGCGGGGCAATCAGCTTCGATTTCGACGGCAACGAGCTGATTGGTTTCGTCAATATCGGCGGTGCGCCGGGTGCAGTGAGCTTCGATCCCGAAAATGGCGACCGTCTGGTCTTCAAGCTCTCTGTCGAGACCGATGGCGACGTGACCTTCGAGCTGTTCGACCAGATGGATCACGATCCACCGTTCGATACCGATCCCGTTGGTTTCCCGAGTGGGGATACACCGCAGCCGGGCGATACCGAGACGGCTGACCAGAATACCGATTTGATCGACAATGACGATCCGGACGGATCCCCACGCGACTTCGACGTTTCGAAGATCGACTTCGGCGGGATTATCAAGGCGGTCGATTTCGACGGCGACGCCATCACGCTTGAAGGCCAGTTCGGCGTAACCATCCGCGACGACATTCCTGTTGCGCTGCAAGTGAAGCTTGAGAAGGGCGAGGGTCTCGAACAATATGACGTGAACCCGAAGGACCTTGTGTTCGCGATCACGCCGGGTGCCGACGTGCGCATCATGATCAGCGACTTGATGGAAGACGCTGGCTTCGAGAATGCGCTTGGCTACTACTTCGCCGACGCCAATGGTAACCCGATTTCCGGACACATTCTCGAGGACAATGTCGAGAACACATCCCCCGATCTCGACGTTTCGATCAGCGGCTCCGACATTCCGCCGAACGCGGTCATGCTCGGCTTCTTCATTCTGCCCGACGGTGATGGACTCCAGGATCTGCCCGAGGGCGTTGACGTCACGTTTGCGAAGATCAATGGCAGGTGGGTTGCGAAGATCGACGGCGAGTCGATCGACACCGCAGAGGGCCATGTTCTGTTCTCCGACCGGAACCTTAATCCGGACATCCAACCCGATGGCGATTTCACGAAAGGTGACGACTTCGAGCTGATGGGACCGATGGACGACGTCACGACTCCGGACGGCACCAAGGTTGATCTCGACAAGGATTCCAACTGGGAAGACACGGTCGGCAAATTCTTACACAATAACAGCGACCAGGATTACAACGACGTTCAGTTCAACATCATGGTGTTCTCCGAGAAGATGGTCATGGCGACCGTCGACGAGAACGACATCAGGACATCGCTGTCCCGCGGCACGAGCCCGAACGATGAAGGCGACGGCTCCTTTACGGGTATTCCGCCCGGAGCTGGCGAGTCTTTCGGCCCGGCCTTCGTCACTGGTTCGCTCACCGGTCTTGTCAAGATCGGTGCTGATGAACCGGGCAAGTTCACGTTCATTGGTGAAAGCGACGCGCGCGACTATCTCGAAGGTCTTGGCCTGCGCTCCAAGGGCGGCCTGCTGAGCTTCGACTTTGATCCCACATCCGGCGGCAGCGTTATCATCGGCTTTGTGAATGCCGAGGGCCCTGGTGGCGTCAGTTTCGATCCCCAGAATGGCGACCGTCCGGTGTTCCGCCTGACGCTCGACCATGATGGCGATTATGTGTTCGAGCTGTTCGACCAGATGGATCACGATCCTCCGGGTGACATCAATCCGGATGGCTCGGGCGGTGAAAACGTCCTTGCCGATGAAAATCTCGACCTCATCGATTTCGATGACGTTCCTGCCGGACAGTCACCGCGCGACTTCGACATCAGCGCTATCGACTTCGGCTCGATCATCAAGGTTTCTGACTTCGACGACGACGTCGTCATTCTTGACGGCCAGTTCAAGATCAAAATCAGGGACGACGTTCCTGAGGTCGAAGCCAAGATGGGCCATCGCACGCTGACCATTGACGAAAGCAATGGTGAGCAAGACGACGATGATAACGATAATGCCGACCTGATCGCGCTCTTCAGTGGCGTGTCCAACACGGGTTCCGACGGGTTCATGGATACCCAGTATGCGACCGAAAGCGGAGTCGTTGGCGCAACCGTCACGCCAGGTGCCGACGAACCGGTGGAAGTTGAATGGTCGCTGAAGCTTGATGGCAACAACGGCATCAACTCGGGCCTGGAGACGACTTCGGGCAAGGACATCTTCCTGTTTGAGCAGGATGGATTGATCGTTGGCCGCTTCGAAGCCGGCAACGGGCCGGATCCGGCTGAAGATACCGATGTCGCTGCGTTCGCCATCCATATTGGCGAGGACGGCACGCTGTCGATCGTCCAGTATGTGTCACTTCGGAATCCGAATTCGAACGATCCGGACGATACGGTCTCTCTCCCGTTCGACAAGATCCTGGCGCAGGTGAAGGTCACGGACTTTGACGGCGACATGGCCGTCGACACGGTCGATCTTGG
Organism: Hyphomicrobiaceae bacterium UBA2767; assembly: GCA_002352635.1. Classification (GTDB taxonomy): domain Bacteria; phylum Pseudomonadota; class Alphaproteobacteria; order Rhizobiales; family Methyloligellaceae; genus UBA2767. The sequence goes on from DEIT01000028.1 coordinate 10,845, forward strand.
CGGCAAGATCAGGTTCGACGATGACGGCCCGACCGCCCGCGACGACGAGGACATGGTCCGCGAGGGCGAGGGCAACATGACCCGCGGAAACGTCATCAAGGGCACCGATCCGGACACCGATCCGGACAATATCGGCAATCAGGTCGAGGATGACAGTGGTGCCGACAATCCGCTCAGCATCATGATGATCGAGCACGATGGCATCATCTACACGCTGAGCGGGAACGGAAACTCCGTGACGGCCAGCGACAACTCGACCGATCATTCGTTCAATTCGTCCACCAAGGTGCTGACGATTGGAACTGAACTTGGCGGCACGCTCGACATCGACCTCGCGGGCAATGGCGCCGGCAATTACAAGTACACCGCGCCTGACGCCGTTGATCATGGCCAGACCGAAACCCGGACGGTGATCGATAACTTCTTCCCGACCGCCTACAACGGCAATGATGGCACCGACGACTGGGCCAACAGCTGGACTGAAACCGGCGACGATGGCAGCGCGTTCCGCAACAGCCAGAACGACGATATTGCCATCATCTCCGATCAGGGAAGCAACCGCCTCCGGCTGAGCGACGACAAGCGATTCGACAGGGGCGGCGACGACAATGACGCCACCATTTCGCGTTCCGTTGATCTCTCTGGCGCAAACTCTGCAAACCTGATGTTCGACTTCCGCCGAGTGCTGTCCCATGAGAGTGATCAGGTCCAGATCCAGATCATGAAAGATGGGGATGCAGGCTTCACGACGCTGCAGACCCTGCAGGGGCCCATCACCGACGCAAACTACCAGCAGTTCAACATGGATATTTCGGCGTATATCTCGTCGAATACGACCATCCGGTTCGTTGCTGGTGGTGGAATGGAAGACAGCGACTTTGTCTTTATCGACAACGTCAAGATCTCCTACGAGGTCCCTGCCATCCCGTCGGAAGAGTTCATCTACACGGTCAAGGATGCCGACGGCGACAATGACGCCGCGACCCTTACGATCGAGATCAAGGACAGCGGCCCGATTGCCAAAGACGACAAGGACATGACCGTCGAAGGCGACATGACCACGGGCAACGTGATCTCCGGCATTGACGAAGACGCAAATCCGCTGAACCAGGGCATGCTCCAGGAAGACATGCTGAATGGGGATACGCCGCATTCGGTCATGAAGGTCGTGTTCGAGGGGCAGGAATATGACATCGGCGACGCCGTGGATGGCGTTGTGACGATCGTTGCCGACCACGGCACGCTCGAATTCCGTCTCGTCGACGGCGGCGGCGGCAATGCCGGTGACTACAAATACACCGCCAACGAAGTCGATCACGTGAACGAGCAGGTCATGCTGTTCGTCAACGGCAGCGATGAAATCGATGCGCCGAGCTACATTGACGTGCAAGGTTTCTCCAGAACCGGTCAGCTTGCCAATCTGGAATTGGACGACAATACGGGTATCGGCATTGACTCCAACAATGACGGTGGTGTCGGCGGCCGATTTGACGAGATCAATTTCGTCGAAGGCAATCAGAACAGGCCGGATACGTCAGAGACCCTCGTCGTCAAGCTGACCGACTGGTACTCCGCGACATCGGCCGAGGTCGATCTTGCCGCCTTCTTCTCAAGCGAGAACGGCGTTGGCAACGAGAAGGGCCAGGTCGAACTGTTCAGTCATGGCGTTTCGCTTGGTGTTGTTGAATTCACTGCGAGCGATGTGAGCGGCGATCACACCTTCACCATCAATGGCTTCGGTGCGTTCGACGAACTCCGCTTCACAGCCCTTGAAGGCACCGATGACGCGGGCGGCGGCGACAGCTCCGACTATTACGTCAAGAAGATCACCTTTGACGTCCAGGAGCCGGTGAAGGACATCTTCACCTACACCTTGAAGGACAGTGACGGCTCGACCAGCGACGCCGACCTGATCATCAAGGTCAAGGAGAACCCGAACCAGGAGCCGATGATCATCGGCACGCCGCAGAATTCGCAGGTCGATGAAGACACGCTGCAGGACGCCAATGCCGACAACAACCGGCCTGGCGAGCAGGATCCGACCGGCACCAACATGGGCGAAATCGTCGTTGACTTCAAAGCCGGCAATGAGGTTCCGGTTTCGGATCTTGAGGGAAGCTTTGCGTTCAAGACCGATGGCCTTGATGGCCAGTTGACCACTCCGGACGGCACGCCGATCACGTTCGCAATCGTGAACGGGGAGCTGGTTGGTTCCGCTGGCGGCAATCCCGTCATCACCATCTCGCTCGACAGCGCGATCCAGAACGGCACGGAAGTGACCTACAAGTATACGGTCAACCTGGAAGGGCCGATCGAGCATACGTCGGGTGACGACACCGAAGCCCCGCTGTCGCTGACGAATATCGGGTTCTCCGTGACGGACGCCAACCAGGGCGACATGGTCATGGGTACCTTCAATGTGGCCATTTTCGACGACATCCCGGTGGCTGTTCTGTCTCAGGACAACGTGATGACGCTTGATGTTGACGAGAGTGTTGGTACTGAAGGCTCCACTCAGGACGAAGGTGGTGCGCCGAACAATGACGAGAACACTATTGTCGATCCGTTTAATGTTGGCCCGCTGATTGGGTTTGGGCAGGCAAGCGGCTTGTCCTTCGTTGGGACGCTTGGCTTTGGCGCGGACGGTCCCTCTGGCGGCTCGGCTGCGGGCGCGACAGTGTATGCGTTAACCGACGGCAGTGGTGCCGCGTTTGCCGGAGTGGACTCCGGTCTCGATGATACGGCGACGGGCGACAGCATTTTCCTGTTCTCTGATACACTGAACGGGATGGACGTGATCGTCGGCCGAGCTGGCAACGGGCAGGACGCGACGGCTAACCCGATCGTGCTTGTCGTGTACACCGATCCCACCGACGGCGATGTGACGCTTGCGCAGTACCGGGCGATTGTTCATGACGATAATGCGTCTTTGAACAACGACCATGACGAGAACAACGATGCGGTAGATGGATCGCCGTCGGTTCTTCAGACGCTTGATGCGGCTGACATCAATATTCAAGTGACAGTGACGGATGGTGACGGCGACGTGGCCGTAGACCGAATTGAGATTGGCGACCAGATCACATTTGACGACGACGGGCCGCTTGTCAAGGACAACAAGGTCGAGGTGGCTGAAGGTCCGGTTCCGAGCAACGACATCATTCTGGTGCTCGATAATTCTGGCAGCATGAATGACGATATCGGCGGCGGGCAGTCGCGCTTTCAGCTGCTGCAGAATGCTGTTGAGACGCTGCTCAACACTGCCAACGTTAATTCGGTGTTCATTGTCGCGTTTAACGCTGATGGATCGCATGTCGCAGGCCCGGTCGATGGCTGGTTCTCTGATGTGCCGAGCGCCATTGCAGCGATAAACGCCCTCATCGCTGACGGCGCTACCGACTATGATGCCGCGCTCCGCGTGCTTGAGGACAACATCACCGATCCGCCTGCTGGCGGCGACCAAAAGGTGCTCTATTTCCTGTCGGACGGTGAACCCAACCAGAGCGATGGCACCGGTAGCGACGGTATCGTCGGGTCGGAAATCACCGATTACGAGAACTTCCTTGCAACCGAGAATATTGAACAGGCCTTTGCTTTCGGTATTGGTGCCGGTTCATCGACGTCTACACTTGAGCCACTCGCCTTCCCGAATGGTGACCCGGACAATCCGCAGATTGTCGACGACGATGGCGATTTGGCGGCCGTTCTTGTTGGGACACTGCCAAGTGTCATCAGCGGCAACGTGATCACCGACGACAATGGTGATGGCGTCGACATGCCGGGCTCGGACGGCTTTGGCGGCATTGTGTCGATCACGGTTCAGACCGGGGCCGATCCAGACGTGTTTGTATTGTTCACGTTCGACCCGGATGCCAATGGCGGTACCGGCGGTATTACGCGCGATGATGGCGGTTCTGCAACAGTCGGTACGTCCTTCACCGAAACGACTGCCTTTGGCGGTGTGTTCACGTTCCACTTTGCCGACAACGGTCCGAACTCGGCCGGCGACTACACCTATTCCGCTGGCGCAGTCGATCAGGACGTGTGGGACAAGTTCGACTACACCATCATTGATGGTGATGGCGACGGATCCACCGCGACATTGACCATCGATGTGATCAACAGCTTCGAGCAGGTCGAAGAAGGTATCGTCGGCATCGTTGAGGAAGAGCATCTCGACGAGAACGAGGCCAATCATCAGTCGACCGGCAACGAAGACACCATGGGCGACATGGATGCCGACACGGACAATGACTTCGATCAAACCCAGAACGATGTTCAGGGTGATTTGAGTGGTCTCGTGAGCGATCCGGCGGCGACATTCGCCGTCGTCGATGTTGTTGCCGCGAATGGCAACAATCCGGTCGATGTTTTCCTGATGGATGGCGTGACGCAGCTGACGTCACGCGGGGATGATGTCCAGATCACGAATGTGACCGGCACCCAGATCTTCGCGACGGCCGGACAACTGCAACGCCCGATCTTCACGCTCTTCGTGGACTCAACCGGCGCGTTCAACTTCATTCTTCTCGATCAGATTGATCATCATGACTTCAATCTGGCCGACGATATCGAAGGCAGCGTGCAGATCCTGCTGAACGGCATGGTCGAGGCAACTTCGAACGGCAATACGATCGCCCTTGAAAATATCAAGATCAAAGTGATCGATGATATCCCGATCATCGGAGCCGACGGTGTCGGCGAGGCGAGCGTCCAGCTTGCGGACGATGGAACCGGCATGGGCATGGCCAACATCGACTTCAAGGTCGGTGCCGATGAGCCAGGCGTTGCCGATCTTTCCGGCAACACCGCGCCTGACGGCCTGACGTCGGAAGGCGAAGCGGTCATGTACTTCGTCGATCCAAACAATCCGGACGTGCTGATCGCCCACACCGGCGATCCGAATACCCCGGCAGACGTGGTCTTCACGCTCACGGTCGATTTGACGACCAACAAATACACGATCGACTTCGACCGTTCGATTGATGGCACGACCGAGCAGATGTTTGTTGTCGGCGGATCGTCCTTCGGCTCTGGTCCGCAGGACTTCCAGACCCTGACTACGGGCAGTGGCGGAACGGGCGAGGACATCACCATCGCCAGCGGCTGGTTGACCAATGGCGGTGGCTTCAGCCGCAACGACTGGTTCAACAGCGACGACACCACCGGCATCGTCCATGACGATATCAATGGTTCGGTCGCCGGCTGGGGCACCGGCAACAACAACTTCACCAGTGGCGAGTTCATGCGCTTTGATTTCGGCACGGTGGATGATTTCGATGGCGGTGGCGGAGCTTATGTACCGCCGGCGATCACCCTGCCGGAAACCAACGTGGCCAACTTCGCCTTCCCGTTCTTTGACAACGGCGATCAGGTCTCATACGTCGCGCACTACAGTGACGGGTCGCGGGAAAACGTGCAGCTCAACCTCACCGGTCCCAACGACACGCTGACGATTACAGCACCCGACGGCTTCTTCATCGATGATGTCGAGTTTTATGTCGACAGCGCGGGTGGCAGCGCCAAGATCCAGCTGGTCAGCACCGAAGTGGTGGTCACGGGCACCGAAGTCGGCCTGGCGTTCAACGCCAAGCTGGCCGACGCGGATGGCGACTCGCTCGACATCGTACTGCCGGTTTCGGTTTCGGGTACGGAAGTGCCGCCTGAGACAGGCGCAAGCGCGCAGAAGGCGACGATCACCCTGTCGACCTCGAGTGGTTCCGGCGTCGACGGCATTTCTGGAGATGAATTCGAGGACGGCGATGTCATTCAGACTTCCGATGGAGTAACTGCCTCTATCCTGTTCAACGAGGACAGTTTCTCTGGTAGCGCGGATATTGACGGGTTCCATCATTTCACGAGCAGCGGCAACATATTGGGGCAGGCATTTACGCCAGGCGATATGCTGCTATCGACGACTGGTACTGAATCACTTCCGGGGGCGGCAAACTTTGCTGACGAAGACGTAATTTTCTGGGATGGTGAGACCAGTCAGGCGAGCGTGCTCTTCGATGGATCCGCGAACGGACTTGGTAATTCTGGCCAGGATGTCGACGCCGTAAGCGTCAATCCGGCGAACGGAAACCTCATCATCTCGCTCGAGGACAATCAGAACAACGTCGACGGCGATTCGGCGAACGACTTTGAGAACGGTGATCTGATCCAGTTCGACGGGACAAACTACGTGTCTACACCGTTCTTTGACGAAGATACCGGGTTTGGTTCCGGTGGGTTCACTTCCGGTGGCTTTTTTGGGGAAAATATCGACGCCGTTCACGTTCTTGGATCGGACGAGATAATCTTCTCGACAACGTCCGACGCGACGATCGGCGGTCTGTCGTTTGAGCCTGACGATCTCGTGTATCTAGACGGCGGTTCCGCAACTCGCATTTTGGTCGGCAACGACTTCTTCGACTCAAACAACGAGAACATCGACGCGGTCGACCCGACTCAGGAAGCTCTGGATGCGCTCATGGCCAATGTGGTGACGCATGCGGACATCACCGCGACCCGTTCGGTCGAGGTGAATGTGAGCAACGGCCAGATGGTCTTCACCTTCATCGCCGCGGCGCTGACGTCGGAGTTCATCTCGGCCCTGTCGTTCTCGGTGCCGGCCAACGCCGCGATCGATCCGGAGCAGATCACCGTGACACTCGCGTCGGGTGAGACGGTTGACGTCGAAGTCCAGGTTAGCGAAGGTGAAGACGGCGACACCGTTACGCTGATCCTGCCGGACGGCACCGTGACCGAAGGCACCAGCCTGCACGTCACCATGGCGACCGAGGATGGCGATGGCGAAGACACCGGCGTGTTCGCGGAATCAGGAAGCGTTCGCTTCGCCGCGACGTTCGACGATGATGAAACCATCGATGGCAACATTGAAGTCGGCGAGGACGGAACAGGTTCCGGCACGGCGTCCACGGAGCTGCTGGTTGGTCAAACCATTCAGGGCACCGATGGCAATGACATTCTCGTCGGTGGCTCGGGCAACGATATCCTTATAGGCGGTGCAGGTGACGATATCCTCATCGGCGGCGCGGGCGACGATATCCTCGATGGCGGTGCGGGTGAAAACACCCTGACCGGTGGCGAGGGTGCCGATACCTTCGTGCTCGCCGATCTGGATATCGC
>DEIT01000028.1:18053-29562 GCA_002352635.1 Hyphomicrobiaceae bacterium UBA2767
GTTCGGGTGACCGCGGAAGGCGACGAGGCGAGCCTTGAAGTCGATGTCGCGGGCGGAGGCGATGCCTTCACCAAGATTGCGACGCTGCAAGGCATTGGTGCCGGCGACGTCGTCAAGGTGATCCTGGATGACGGCAGCGACGGCGGAACATCCGGCGATATCACTGTCTAACTGAAAACGACCGGACCCAAAAAAGACCGGCGGGAGCGACAAGCTTCCGCCGGTTTTTTTATTTGGAAATGCGACTGGCGCGGGTTCGTTCGAAACTACGCCTTCTTGCTGGAACCTTTTGATTTCGAAGGTTTTTTACCGCCATTCGCGCGTGTGCTGCTCGGCTTTGCTGGCTTCTTGGCGCTTTTCGATGTTGCAGTCTTTGCCGTCTTGCTCGCAGTGCGAGATTTTTTTGCTGCGGGCTTGGTGGCCTTCACAGACTTTGATGCCTTGGTTTTGGCAGCCGTCCCGGTCGACTTGGTCGTCGCAGCGGCGCTCACCGTTTTTTTGCTCGTGCCGTTCGGTTTTGCAGCCGGTTTTGGGGCGGCTGTCTTTTTGGTCGTTGGGGCGGTCTTCGATGCGGTCGAGCCGTTTGCCTTTTTTTGCGAACTGGGGGCTGTGCCGGCCCCTTTGGCGGCGTGCCGGGTGATCTGTGCGCTCACCATTACTCCGGGCTTGCGTCTTCTCGCCGGCCTGGCGGCCCCTTTTGCCGAGCCTGAAGGGCGCTGCATGGCTTGTCTCGTCACCCGCGCGGCGGGTGCTCGTCTGCCAGGCGGGTCTGCTTTGGGCACAGCCTTGCGCACGACCATCTCGATGGGGCCGGGTTTGCGTCCTTCATCGCTGAAAGATATCCCGTTGTCCGCATCCCGCCGGATTGTGCGTTTGTAATGCGCGGTCGCGTCTTCGCGTTCCCAGATCATTACATTGAGGGCCGGCAGGGCCTTCAGCAACGTGACGTCGTCGACCTTTTCATCCCATGCCGCCCGGCATCGTTCGCACGCCTTGAGGCCGCGAAATGGCATCACGATGACCGTGTCATAACGCTCGATGAGATCGCGAATGGTGGGCGGTTCTTTCCTGCTATCGCTCGGGAAGGGAAGTCTCAGGATCGGTATTTCGGACGGGGTTTCGCGGCCGAGAAGCTTTTTGAGAGCCTTGTGCGCGCGCGCCGGATCGAATGCAAAAGCGACACCGCCGGAGTAGATGCGCGGCCCGTCAGTCAGGTTCAACGTTGCCCGAAATCCTTTGCCTGCCTTGCCGAACAACTTCGCCCCGGATTGGGGAAGCGCGGCGGCGGATGCGTCATTGGCATTCTGCATCAGTTCGAAGATCAATTCGTCAGCGAGGCTTGCAGCGAGTTCCGCCTCACGGGCGCCATTGGGGGCGACGCGGGCAGGATCTTCCTTCATGGCCAAAAGCCACTTGTCGCGGATTGCCTCAAGCTGATCCATTGATGCCGGCTCATCGGCAGGCCGGACCCCGCTGTGCCTTATTGCTGACTTGGGGCTCTTGCTGATCAGGCACAGCGAATCCAGGCCCAACCGGGTGATGGGCCGGCCATGATTGGCTGCCACAAAATAGGCATCAGTCAACAGGAAATGGGCAACACGCTCGCCCGTGATTTTCGCATGTGGCCTGGCGCCTGGCACGGGGCTTGGTTTTCTGGACATGACAGCGATTATAACGCGTAAAAATCAGCCAAACAGTAAACGCGCTCAGCCTCGAACGCATCAAGATTAACGGTCGGCTGGATATACAAGCCTGGAAGTCTGCAACTTCAGCACCTCGGGCGCCTGAGTTTTCCCGGTGAAAGTGGCTGGTTCTAAGTGTTTTCGTGCGAGTAACCCCTCTGAAAGTCTTTTGGGGCATAAGTGTTGTTTTTCGCGGGCCTTGCACTGCGAAAGACAAAGCTTACCTATGTCAGGAACCCGAGAGAAACATGGAGGTTCCTGTCGATGGCCAAGGGGGAAGACGAAATGGCTCGTAAGCCGAAAACACCACCCGTTCCTGCTCTTGTGGATGATGATGGCGTGCGCGAAATATTTGCGACGGACGTTGTTGGCGCGGGCGTTATCAGCGGATGTATCTCCATAAATCTGGCGGCCCACCGCTGGAGTGTCGCGGCTCCGGGCCAGAACCCGGAAGTGCATCGCGCGCTTGTTGCCCGCCTTGTTCTGAGCCGGGAAGCTGCGGTTCAGTTGGCGCAAAGCCTCGCCAATCTTTCTCGCGCCAGCCAGGGCGAGCAGACGCCAAGCACATCTAAAACCAAAAAATAGCCGGATTGTGGTCCTATTGTCGGTTGTGGTCCTGAGAAGGGGACTGTCACAACCATGTCGTTTTGCCACAAGGTTGACGCAATTTTTTTATTACTTTTCAATGTATTGGCGCAAATAATTGTGCTAATAACCAGATTGCGTACTATTTGTTGATTCTGAAGTGACGTGTCGGTTTGGGGCCACACGACATTTGGCCAATTGAGGGAAGAAAATTGGCGCAGAAAGCGGACATTGAGATAGAGATAGCCACGCCCGTCGTTGAAGACTTCACGTTGCCGGATTCGGTTGATGTGAATTGGACCGACGTGACGCAGCCGCTCTCGCTTGGCGAAGAGCAGAATGTCCTCCAGGCGTTCTATGTACCAAGCTTGGATGCTGACGAAGACAATGTGTCTCTTGAAATTCCTGTCGCTGAATTGCCGTCCGACACGAGCTGGCTAAGCGCTGAAGAATCGGGCCTGGAATCGGTTGATCTCAATGAATTGCTGGATGCAGGCAGCGTTAGCGCGGAGCTTGAAGCTATTGCGATTCTTGGGGAAAATGCGTCTGATGAAGCGCCAACCGTGGCTGGCGGCGCGAACGCACCAGAGTCAGCAGATTTGCCCGATGTGGCCCAGTTATCGCAGGATTTCTTCTTTCCACAGGTCACAATTGTGATTGACGCGGACTCCGATCCCGAATCTGTTGCGTTCTAGCAACAGAAATAAACTTTCTCGCATCTAATAGTCTGACAAGTTTCGCAGTTGCTTGCATTGGCGTGTCTGCGATGAGACAAATATGAAGCCGGTGAGAATAAGGTTCAGCGGTAGTGTATTCATATGTTCTTGATCGCAAAGCGATCAGGGGGGCAACATGAAATTCATATTTGTGACGGCGATTGCAGCGAGTTTCCTTTTTGTGGCTACGCCGCCAGCCCATGCTGGTGGAGATATCGGCTATTCGAAAGGGAGTATGGTCTCTCATTCACGCTGCCGGTTTGTGGAAGACGCAGATGAGCTGATTAATTATACAGACCTGCGCGCGCTGAAAGACGAAGTCTGGACGCGCTATGAGCACGCGTCCGGCGTCTCCAATTCAAACCGCGCAGTCTATTCCCAATCTCCGCTCTTCATTTGGGCGGGCCAAGCCAAGATCAATTGCGCGCGGAGCTACGGCTATCTGCGTAAGCGGTGGAAGTGGCGCAAACGGCCCGACTACGTCACGCTTCAGAAGTGTGAGTGCTTTTACGAGCGGATGCTGAGTTATTTGGGCAGCCACTAGACCGCTGTAGATCGTTCGGTAGTCTTCCAGTATCTTTGAACTTGCGACCGGAGTGCTGCGGGGTTTTTCGTTCGCTTGAGCGAACTGCAGACTGTCATTGCGGAAAGTTCAGTTTTCTCAACCGCCAAGACAGCATATTCCTCTTGCATGAGAGAAATTTCACTTTGGTGAAAATGGCAGAGGCGATACGCCAATGGAGTCCCGCGATCTCAACAAATGGATGACTTCTCCGCAAGAGCGTGAGGATCTCAATTTTGTGCGCGATGCCGAGGCGGCCTTGCGTGGTGCGCCATCTCGTATCTCAACAATCTTCCTGATTGCCTGCGCTTCCTTGTTCATCTTCTTTGTCGGATGGGCGTATTTCGCTGAAATAGACGAGGTCACGCGCGGGGAGGGGCAGGTCATTCCCTCTTCGAAGAAACAGGTCGTGCAGAGCCTCGAAGGCGGGATCGTGGAAGAAATCTTTGTGCGCGAAGGTCGAACCGTCAAGAAGGGCGAGATACTTCTGCGTATCGACGATACCGGGTTTTCTTCGGACCTTGGTGAATTGCAGGCCAAGCAGCTCAGCCTCAGGGCGCAGGTGAAACGACTGCGCACGGAGTCCGAGGACCCTGATGCCACCACAGTGAAATTTGATGATGATCTGCGAAAGCGCGCAGCAGCGACGACAGCGAACGAAGAAACCCTGTTTGAAATCCGGAAATCCGCACTTGATAACCAAGTTAGCCTCCATCGCGAAAGGCTTCAGCAGCGTCGGCAGGAATTGGCCGAACTGAACGAAGATCGGAAGCGCTTCAAGAATGGACTTGATATTGCCAACCGTGAATTCAAACTCAAGGAACCCTTGGCCAAGCGTGGAATCGTATCCAAGACCGACGTCCTGAAGCTTGAGAGAGAAATCTCCGATTTAAGAGGCCAACTGGCGTCGGTCCAGCAGGCGATGCCAAGGGTTGAAGCATCGATCCGTGAGGCGGAAAGGCTCATCGACGAGCAGAAGCTGACGTTCCGGCAGAATGCCCAAACTGAACTGAACGCAAAGCTTTCTGAACTTTCTGTCGTTGATCAGTCGATCAAGGCAGCGTCAGACCGTGTGGTTCGCACGGATATTCGCTCCCCCGTGGACGGTATAGTCAATAAACTGCATACAAATACTATTGGCGGTGTTGTGCGGGCTGGCGAACCATTGGCGGAAATCACCCCGATTGAGGACACGCTGCGGGTTGAAGTCCGCGTGCCACCGAAAGATATAGCTTTTGTTAGCCCTGATCAGAAAGCACTCGTTAAGATTACCGCTTACGACTTTACAATATACGGCGGGCTTGATGGAGAAGTTGAAATAATTTCTTCAGACAGCATTAAGGACGAGGAGACGAAAGAGAGTTATTACTTCGTTACTGTAAGAACAAACGAGAATATTTTACGGAAAGGCAATAAGTCTCTGCCAATAATCCCCGGAATGGTCGCGCAAGTCGACATCATAACGGGGAAGAAGAGTGTCTTGGATTATATTCTCAAGCCGATCGTCAAAGCGAAGCGAGAAGCTTTACGCGAACGGTAATGCGCAGAACGCGCTGCATGATCGATTTCAGACAAAACAACACTGGCGTTTCAACAAAGACTCATTTGGCGGCAGCGTACGTTCGTATCTTCGTGGTGCGGCCAGTGCGTTCGGAGTCCTGCTTCCATTGATGATCCTTGGCGGCGGTTCGGCCCAGGCGTTTCCAAACGTTGGCGTCAATCTCAAGAGTGCGATTGAAAGTCGCGCTGCGGAACCGGAAATCAAAAAGGAAACGCAGTCCTTCAAATTCGGGTTGCTTGGCTCATTTGAGTTCAAGACGGTGAAGCATCGGTTTGAGGCCGACTGGAAGGGCGTTCTTTCCCGGATTGTCGATGAGTCCGGCGCCTATGAAAGTTGCACAAGCGGCGCAGCAGACTGTCCGCCACACATGCGGCGTTGGCGGGAGCTTCTTGAAGAACTCAAAGGCCTGCCGCCTCAGGTGCAACTTGCAAGGCTCAACAAATCCATCAATCGCATGGTTTCCTATGTCGATGACGACAAGATTTTCGGCCAGGTGGATTACTGGGCAAGCCCGGGTGAAGTCCTGAGAGGCAAGGGCGATTGTGAAGATTATGCTACGATAAAGTTCTGGTCTTTGCTTGAGCTGGGGTTCCGTAACGATCAGCTTCGACTTGCCGTCGTCCGGGATACTCGGCGCCGTCTCATGCACGCAGTCGTGACCGTTGAGATTGAAGAGCGAACCTATGTGCTGGACAGCCTGTTCGATCATCCTGTCGAGCAGCAGCACATTCTTAAATATGAGCCAATCTTTTCGGCCAACCTGAATTCACAGTGGGGTCACATCGTGACCAGGAAGATTCGTGTCGGCTTCCTCGATCAGATCGAGGAGCGGACAAGGGCGCGCGTCATCAAAGCCAGCGTAAGAAAATCGGTCCCGCCTTTGAAAAAGTCCACACGCGTGAAGTATGAGCGGCAAAGCTTGAACCAAAATTCCAACTTCGTGGATTGGACATAGCCGGGGGCTGCAATAGAGGCGACACCGCCGAGAAGAGGGTACATCCGATTGATCGCTTAGGGTCCTGCACGCTATAACGCGGCATTACATGACTTCGATCACGTGTGCGGACCCCGCTGTTATTGTGCCCAATCCGGTTTTGATCCAACTGACCCGTGGGAGCGATGTGGAAAGCTCCCATCGCGGCGCACTCTGCGTTGCTGACGCGAGCGGCGAAATCGTCGTTTCGTTGGGCAACGTTGACGCGCCGATCTATCCGCGTTCTGCGATCAAAGTGCTACAGGCTCTACCCCTTGTTGAGACTGGGGCGGCGGAAAAGGCTGGATTTGCAGACGCGGAGCTGGCGCTCGCTTGTGCCTCGCATAACGGTGAGGGTATCCATGTGGATACGGCGAGAGTCATGCTTTCCAAGTGTGGCCTTACGCCCGATGCGCTCGCTTGCGGGTCGCACTGGCCTCTTGATGCCGCCGCCGCGCGGGCTCTGGCATCAGGTGGCGGATCGCCGTGTACCTTGCACAACAACTGTTCAGGAAAGCATGCCGGGATGTTGGCGCTGGCAGTCCATTTAGGCGTAGACGTGGATGGCTATGAGCACCCCGATCACCCCGTTCAGCAATGTATTCGCCGCGTGATCGAAGAAATGACCGGGGAGGCGCTATCGCCGCGAGCCTGTGCAATTGATGGCTGTTCGGTCCCGACATGGGCTATACCGCTTCGCCCGCTCGCTGCCGCGTTTGCGCGGCTCACCTCTTCTTCTGGTCTCTCGTCAGAGCGCGCTGCGGCGGCGAAACGTCTACTTCATGCCTGTACCAGCGAACCCTTCATGGTGGAGGGAACGGGACGCTTTGGGACTGGCGTGATGCAAAAGCTGGGCGCCGCCGCATTCGTGAAGGGCGGGGCGGAAGGTGTCTACTGCGCAGCGTTTCCCGAACACGGACTTGGGCTTGCTCTCAAGATCGGAGATGGTGCACGTCGGGGCGCGGAAGCCGTTGCCGCTACGATCATCGCGAGACTGTTCTCAGATCGGATTGAGTCGGCAGGAGACTTGTACGACATGACGCTCACCAACTGGCGCGGACGTGCAATTGGAGAGATCTTGCCGTCGAGAGAATTGGCTGATGCGGTCGAGCGGTTAAACCCTGAAAGAAGCGGAGATTAAAGGGACACGTTTCCGAATACCGCGATGTTTCGGTAGGATTCAGAACTCGACTTGGCGAGATCGGGCCCAAGCGGTTTGGCATGGTCCATTGCGCGGACACCGCCTTCAGATGTCACCGATATCATATTGTTTGTAATATACGCGTAACCTGCATCTCTTGCGGTTGAAACGCCGATGCCAATGCGCGCTTCCCGGATCAGGTTCCCGGTGACGTTGACGTCACGCTGATACTTGCCCCATCCGATCATGATGCCGCCGCCAGGGGCTCCTTCGACGAGGTTGCCGGAGACCATGGCGTCCGCCTCAACAGCGATCCCCACGCCGCGCTCCCCGCCACGCAAAAACAGGTTGCGAACGAGATTGCCCTGGGCGACTGCCATGCGCCCGCCTTCGTTGAAGTTGGTTATGGATATTCCGGTTGCCGCCTTGTCCACCAGATTGTTGGCAATGATTGTCCCCTCGAAACCAAATTCCGCATAGATCGCGACTTCGCCGAGGCGCGCGCAGGAATTGCCAATCACCTGGAAATCGGACGCGGCGTTGCCACGGATTGCTGAGAAGTCACAATCCGTGATCCGGTTTCCAGTAACTTGCACGGAGTCGGCTTTAAAGACGTTGATTCCATTGCCATTTTGGCCCGTTCCACCAGCTTCGGCACGGATCCGGTCGATGCGGTTTTGGGCAATGATCGTGCCATCTTCTCCAGCCTTGGAGCGCCACACCTGAATGCCGTTGTTGCCACAATTATGCACGTGGTTGTGGCTGATTTCGAGACCGATGGAGTCGTTGCAGAAGATGCCGGTAACGGCCGCCGTAGAGATGTCGTTATCTGTGATTTTCCCGGAACATTCTCTGAGTGACAGGCCGTTCATCCGGCTGCCCGCGATCTTGCAGTTTGTAATGAAAAGCCCCTCGACCTTTCCGGCACTCAACAGTGCTCTGTCATTTCCCTCACCAGTCGGGGCGGATTTGGCGCCATCGAGAACAAGGCCCGTCAGGTGCACATTGCGGGCTGAGGCGACCGTGAGTGTCCCACCATCAGCGGAAAATTTCAGGACGCTCAAACCGGGTACGCCAGAAAGCAGGGAATTGGTCCTGAGTGTCAAGTCTCCTGTGCGATACTCCCCTGCAGGCACGTGCAGGATGGCCCCGGACTTGGCGGCCGCATCAATCGCGACTTGCAGTGCAGCAGTCTGGTCTTTATTGGCGTTTGGGCGCACACCATAATTAGCGACGGACTGCACGCCAACTTGGGAATCGGCAGCATGAGCGGATGTAGTGCGCGGACCTGCCATGGCAGTGAGTCCGGCGCTTGCACCAATACCACTGAGCATCATCTGGCGCCGATCCAAGACCATGGTGTTTTATCCTTCCTTGCAAGTCCTTGTAGCAAACGCGATGCCAACTGGCGTTAACGATAGTGCGACGGCCTCTGGGTCCGTATGGCGTGCGCGTGCCGCGAAATACAACGCTCCGTAATCGTTTCTGCTCCATCAAGCAGTGTGGGCATATCAAAGACCAGCCGCTTTCCATGTGATCTTCCACCTGAAACCCGAGCGAGTGGTGGAATATGGATGAAACCGGTCTGGCGGATACGGCTGTCAATTCTGGCCTGGTTAAGTGAAAGGTAGAGCAGCATGTTGCACAGATAGCGCCCGGCATTGGCCGACGTTACTGCCGGTAGGCACCGGCCACGCAGCGCGTGAACCAGTTTCTCTGCCGGGATACCGGCCCGAAGCGCCGCCGGGCCACCTTTCACCAACTGGCTGTTTTTAAACATCTTTCCGTCCGCATCAGCATGAGAGCTGGCGCAATTGTCAGCTCGTGTTTCGATACGAAAGCCGGCTGCACCCCGATGGACGCCGAAGTGCAGCGCGATGTCGGGATCGAATTCAACCAGTGGGCCTGAGACGAACCGCTCCGCTGCGGTCCAACTCGTCGGGATCACGTCTGTGCGCAGAGTTATGTCTCGTGTGTCCCGCGAAAACCGCTCCTCGAACTGCTTCAGGAACTCGCCGCTCGGATTGGAGTGAACACCAGGAAACGGGCCGAAACCGGTCAGAAGAATTTTGATAGGTGGCCGGTTGTTCATCGCTTCGCCTCGTGTGGACGCTAGCTTAGGACTTCATCAATGCCAGGATTTCATCGACGGCGCGGGCCGGAGTGAGTTTGCCTTTGCGCACGCGTGTCTCAATTTCCGGCAAGCGCTTTGCGACATTCGGATTGCCGCGCAATGCTGCCTTCATGCGGTCTTCAAGCATGTCGTGCATCCATTTGATCGCCTGATCCTGCCGGCGTGACACGAATTCACCTGACGTCGTGAGTGTCTCCCGGTGCTCCTCGATTTTCCCCCACAACGCGTCGAGACCAATATTTTCCTTACCCGAAACGGTCACCACCGGTGGCGACCAGTTCGGGCTCGTCGGGGTGATGATGTTAAGCGCCGCGCGATAAACACTGGCTGCCACGTTCGCGCGGTTCACATTATCGCCGTCAGCTTTGTTGACCGCGATCATGTCGGCAATTTCAACGATCCCCTTCTTAATGCCCTGTAACTCATCTCCCGCACCGGGAAGCATCAGCGCCAAAAAGAAATCGACCATTTCCGCGACAGCTGTCTCCGACTGACCGACCCCAACCGTTTCCACGAGAATCGCGTCGAAGCCCGCCGCCTCGCACAGCGCCATTGTCTCTCTTGTCTTTCGCGTTACACCGCCGAGGGTGCCGGAGGTGGGCGAGGGGCGAATGAAGGCGTTTTCATCCAGGGCGAGACGGGGCATACGAGTCTTGTCGCCAAGAACCGAACCTCCAGACCGCGTGGATGAAGGGTCGACCGCTAAGACCGCTACCTTGTGACCGGCCGCGGTCAGGTTCGTACCCAGCTGATCAATTGCGGTGGATTTTCCGACACCCGGTACGCCGGTAATGCCGACCCGGTAGGCTTTCCCGATCTCCGGGAGCAAGACCTGCAACAATTCCTGGGCTAACGCCTGGTGCTCAGCTTTCGTGCTCTCGACAAGTGTGATCGCGCGAGCAAGCAGCACACGGTCTCCGGAACGCATGCCGTCTCTATAGTCCTGCAGCGTGAGGTCATTGCGTTGTGTTTGTGAAGCACACATGAATGCGGGTTATGCGGAGTCGTGGGGGATGGCAAGGGGTGTTGTATTGCTCACGGCGCGCAGCAGGGCTCCATTGCATCGAGCCGGGACTGAAGCGTGCCTACATGCAGTTCCAGCTTGTGGCCATCGGGATCCAGAAAATAATGGGACCGACCCTCGCTGCGATTGTCTTTCCATGTGGCGGCGCCGGCACGTGAAAGTCGCGTTGCCATTGCGTCGAATTCGTCATCGTCCACGTCAAAAGCCATGTGGGTATAGTCCGGGTGTGGCATTCGACGGGTTGCCGTATCTGGAGAGAGGCAAATCCAGAACTCACCCGCTTCAAGATAGGCGCCACCGTCCCAGCGTTTGCACAACCTTAGCCCCAGTACATCGCGGTAAAAGCACACAGCTGCATCGAGATCGGCAACCGCAAGCGTGATGTGATTGATACCACGGACTTTTGGGGTGCTGCGTTCGGTCATGCGTCGAGCTCTACTCCGCCGCCTCGCTTGGTTTGAAGCCGAGTTGCGTGGAAAGCTTTTCCAGCAAGTCAGCGGCGGCGTCGGCGATGACTGTGCCGGGACCGAAGATGGCTTTGGCGCCTGCCTCGTAGAGTTCGTCATAGTCCTGCGGCGGGATGACACCGCCAACCACAATCATGATGTCTCCGCGCCCCTGTTTCTCCAGAGCCTCGCGCAACTCAGGAACGAGCGTCAGGTGGCTTGCGGCCAATGACGAAACGCCGATGATATGCACGTCGTTTTCCGTTGCCTGACGGGCAGCTTCTTCCGGTGTCTGGAACAATGCGCCGATATCCACATCAAAACCCAGATCCGCAAAAGCCGACGCAATAACCTTCTGTCCTCTGTCGTGGCCGTCCTGACCCACCTTGGCGACAAGAATGCGCGGGCGGCGTCCTTCGTTGGCGGCGAATACGTCGACCAGCTTCTGAACCCGTGCCAGTGATTTCTGCATGGTTCCGATCTCTTCCCTGTAAACGCCCGTAATGGCCTTCACTTCCGCCTGATGGCGCCCGAATACTTTCTCCATGGCATCGGAGATCTCACCCACTGTGGCCATGGCGCGCGCCGCCTCGACGCAGCGAGCCAGCAAGTTGCCCTCGCCGGTTTCAGCGCATTTGGTGAGTGCGTCAAGCGCGGCCTGGCAGTCGGCCTCATCGCGCTCGGC
>DEIT01000033.1:0-12548 GCA_002352635.1 Hyphomicrobiaceae bacterium UBA2767
ATAACCACCAGCACGCCACCCAAGGTTAGGATTGCGCCAATACCTGGTGAGCGGAACACGTCTAGTGCACGGTGCCATGAAACACCCTGACCGGCTTCGCGCCGGCGGCTGATCTCATACAATCCAATTGCTGCGAATGGCCCTAGCAGGGCAAAACCGGCAATCAGCGGGTAGATCAACGGCAAGACCGCATATCCAAAAGCCAACCGGCAGAGGATCAAACCGGCAATCGGGTAGAAGAGGCACAAGAAGACGAGATGGCTTGGTTTCGCCAGAAAATCGTCGTAGCCAAGGACTAGCGCATCGCGCAAATCGCCGATGCCGATTTTGTTCACCTCAGGCGCAATAAAGCCTGTTGATGCATGTTCGCGGGTTGAGTGTGTTGAAGACGTTGCCGGGCGTGCCATGGTCGCACCTCCTTTCCGGCCAAACCTCTGTCCAGGCTCGGGCCACGGCTCATTGGAAGCGCGAGAGGAGGCGTCAGACCAACTTGACGCCACCGGTCGCGTTCGAGACGCGACCTCCACATGACAAGCATCATATTTCCGGAGTCGGGCGCTGTCGCGGCGCGACCGAACACAATGCGTGCACATTTTCGGGAGTTGCCCGGCAATCTGGATGCCGCGGCGTCACCATAAGCAGCGCCGCTTCAGGGTCTTGGCATCTTTTCGATAAAATTTGGCATGACATCGCTACAACGCCACGGCTAAGGT
This sequence comes from Hyphomicrobiaceae bacterium UBA2767, assembly GCA_002352635.1. GTDB lineage: Bacteria > Pseudomonadota > Alphaproteobacteria > Rhizobiales > Methyloligellaceae > UBA2767. Next base: position 714 of record DEIT01000033.1, read on the forward strand.
TTGCAGCCTAGTTGCCTGGAAGAAGGTCGAAAACGGAATCTGAAATATGTCGGCATCGCGATTGCACTTTGCGTTTCTGAATATCGGGCACTTCCTCGATCACTTTTTCATGCTCGTCTTCGCGACCGTGGCCGCACTCACCCTGACAAGAGAATGGGGGCTCTCATACGCAGAACTCATTCCCTATGCGACCCCGGGTTTTATAGCTTTCGGTGTGTTTGCCCTTCCTGCGGGCTGGCTGGCTGACAAATGGAGCCGGCGTGGCATGATGGCCGCCTTCTTCATCGGAATTGGCGCGTGTTCCATCCTGACCGCGTTGGCTGAAACTCCACTACAGATTGGCCTGGCGTTGTTTGCCATGGGCGTATTCGCGGCGATCTATCACCCAGTGGGCATTCCCCTCGTTATCGAGGGGCGCGACAATACCGGGCTGCCTATCGCCATCAACGGGGTCTATGGCAACCTCGGTGTGGCAAGTGCGGCGCTCATCACAGGATTCATGATCGATTCAGCCGGATGGCGCTCAGCTTTCGTGTGGCCGGGCCTTGTCTCTATTGCGCTCGGGTTTGCTTATCTCTGGCTCATCGGCTGGGCTCCCGATCCGGCAAAAAAACAGACACCCAAAAAGGCTGTCGCCGGCCCAAGCTCCTATCAGGGAGTGTCGCTGATAAGGATTTTTGCAATCATCCTGTTTACCACCGCGCTTGGCGGCATCGTCTTCCAGTCAACCACATTTGCCCTGCCGAAAATATTCGATGAGCGCCTCGGCGGACTGGCGCTGTCAGCAACGCTTGTGGGCTGGTACGCCTTTCTGGTCTTCGCGCTCGCGGCACTTGGGCAACTGTTAGTGGGTTACCTGCTCGACAGATATTCGGCGCGCTACGTGTTCACCGGCGTGGCCGCGATGCAAGCGACCTTCTTCGCAATAATGCCAGGCTTGAACGACTGGGCCGCTATCATAGTCGCGGTGGCATTCATGCTGGCAGTCTTCGGACAAATTCCCATCAACGACGTGCTCCTGGGACGGCTAACCACAAGCGAGTGGCGCAGCCGCGCGTTTGCCTGCCGTTATATCGTGACCTTTTCCGCGCTGTCGGCATCCATCCCCATGATCGCCTGGATTCACGCCAACTGGGGTTTCGACCGACTGTTCATGCTGCTGGCTGTAGCGGCGTTGTTCATTCTGTTGGCAGTGCTGTTGCTACCAAGGAAAATCCCCGCACGCACACAGGCCGCGGCAGCGGAATAGACGGCCCGTCAGCCTTACCAAACCTTAATGAACGTGCGGCTTCCCGCCGCAACGGATTTGCATGCGCTTGTCCGTTTCATTTCTACACGAGGGTTCGGAAACGGGCTCAGGCGGAAATTTCCAAGGAGACTCTTTATGCGTAAAGGCACCAAAATCGCACTCATGGCCAGCGCCCTTGCCGTTGCCGGCGCGGCCGGCCTCTCTAGCTTGGCGGTAGCAGAATATCGCGGCTCACATGGCGGCGGCCATCACGGCGCGGGCAAACATGGTGGTGGACATCATGGCGGATGGCACAAGGGCAAGAAGCACGGCCGCAAGGGCATGTATCGCATGATGGCCCGCTTCGACGCGGACAAAGATGGCAAACTGACCCAGGACGAAGTCAACGATACCCGCAAGGGTCTCCATGCCAAACATGATGCGAATAAAGATGGCAAACTCGATCTGACCGAGTTCGAAATCTTGTGGATCGAGTTCAAAAACCGTGACCTGGTGCGCAGTTTCCAGCGTATCGATGTCGACGGTGACGCGGTCATCACGATCGACGAATATATGGAACCATTCGCACGCATCGTTCAACATAAGGACCGCAACGACGACAAGGTTCTCGACGCGCAAGATAAGGGCAGAGGCAAGCACCGTGGTCGCGGCGCCAAGTGGATCATGGAGCGTTTTGACACGAACAAGGACGGCAAGCTGACGCAAGAAGAAGTGGACGAAGCACGCAAAAGTCAACTCGCAAAACATGACGCGAACAAGGACGGCAAGCTCGACCTCACTGAGTTCAAGGCCAGGTGGATCGAATTCAAACAGCCCAGGATGGTTCGCAGCTTCCAGTTCATCGATTCAGATGGCGATGCCTCAATCACTGTTGAGGAATATCTGAAACCGTTCTCCCGGGTCGTGGCACGAATGGACCGCAACGAAGACGGTGTATTGGACAAGGAAGACCGGAAGCGCCGCAAACATCGCGGCCGAGGTGGTGACAATGACGGCAGCCACCGCGGCCCCGGCGGCATGAGCCCCCGTGGTGATATGGGTCCCCGCGGCGGCTGACCAGCCGCTCCCTTGCGGCTGACACAGTGGCGGTGCCCAGCCTCCGGGCGCCGCCAATTGTTTTTGTAGAATCCTGCTACCGCGTGACCGGGACCATCTGGGGTTCTGCTCCAGACGCAATATTGACCGAAATTTCCCGCAGAAGCTTGTTGCGCATGCCCCTGACGATGTCGGCGTAGTCACTGACGGTCATGACGAATGCGCCGGCACCACCGATAACGTATTTGAAATAGTAGTGATGCAGGTGCGGTTCGTCCGTCAGGATGGTGAGCCCGTTTACGGTGATACCTTCATTCGTCACCATGTCGCGTACGAGTTGCGGTGGTATACCCGAATTGTTGGCGCCGTCGCCCGAAACGTCAATCGACTTACGCCTGCCTTCAAACGCATTCGTGCGAATCAGTCGCTCGCCGAATCTGAGAACACCGCCGATACCAGTACTGTCACCGAAACTGCGCTCTTCGCGGGCGGAGATAGCGTCTGAAAAAGTATGGGCACTCGCTTCGTCTTTCAGCACGGCCCAGGGCACGACCTGGCGTTGCTCATTAACTGAACTCCAATGCACGACAGTCGCCGCAACACCACCGGAACCGCTCGTGCCGATGATCGCCGCAATGACTGCCGGGTCCCGGAAAGCCTTCACCAAGCCTTCGATCTGAAGCTCATATTCTCTTGTGTCGACGCTTCCTGAGGTGTCCACGGCCAGTACAAGTTCCAGATCGACCGGAATGAATCCCTGAGCGGAAGCTCGATCACTTAGGCTGAAGCATTCTGCCCACAAGATGGCAAAACAAAACCAGGTACCGAAAAGGCGAAACATTGGCACACCTTTCTCGCTGGAAAGACTACCGGTTCTTACGGGGCCCGGCAAAGGAGAAGACTTGAACTGATAGTGATCACTGTATTGAGCACCCTATTGGTGGGGCTCACCCGATCCCCGTCTGCTCAACCCATGCGGCAATCGCGTCACAGGCCTCCCGCCAATTTCCCTCTTCTGTCCGCCCGGATTTCTTGCGCGGCGTGAGGTTGTGGTCACCGTCTACGGCCCAGTGAATGTCAGCTGAACTGGGCAAACCATATTCCGGCAACTCATCCGCATTGCCAAACGGATCGCGCGTACCCTGCACGATCAGGAAGGGCAGCGTCAGGTCCGCCAGATGCGCCGTGCGCAACTTTTCCGGCCGCCCCGGTGGATGAAACGGGTAGCCAAGGCAGAGTAGGCCGGAAAGCCGATCCGCCTCATACTCTTGCTGCGCAATCATGCTTGCGACCCGACCGCCGAGGGATTTTCCGCCGATAATCAGAGGCGTACTGGCCGACAGTGCTGAAATCGCATCGCAAAACTCACCCATCAGCCGTTCCACTCTCGGTGGCGGGCGTTTGCTCCCGCCTGTCCTGCGCGCACCCATATAGGCGAATTCGAACCGCGCGACGGCAAAGTCATGTGCTGCCATTCCTTCTGAAAACGCGTTCATGAAAGGGGTATCCATGGGAGCACCCGCACCATGTGCCAGCAGAATGCTTGTGCGAGGCGTCTTGGGACCGCTTCTCAGAAAGTTGACCGTCATCGTATCAAATGCCGCACCTGACGTTGGATGCGTCCTCGTTATAAGGTAGACCCATGGAAGTCTCCTCCAGCATAAGCGAAGGTGCCCTGCGCCTGAGTGTTTTCTTCGGCATTTTCCTCGTTATGGCACTGCTTGAACTGGCCATGCCGCGGCGCACCCCGAACCGGGTGAAATCACGGCGATGGCTCACCAATCTGGCGATTGCCGGCATCGGTGCGGCCGTTATACGGCTCATGGCCTTGCTCGCGGTACCGATTGCCGCCGTTGCAGCGGCCGCATGGGCGCAGTCAGAGGGCTGGGGCGTGTTCAACCAGCTCGATTGGCCCGGTTGGGTCGAAATCCTGCTTGCCGTCATCCTTCTTGACCTTGCGATTTACGGCCAGCACGTGGCCTCCCACAAGATCCCCGTGCTGTGGCGCCTCCACAAGGTCCACCACACGGATGTGGATTTCGACGTGACAACAGCGGTGCGATTTCACCCGGTTGAAATCGCGCTGTCGATGCTCTGGAAAATCGTGGTGGTTGTCGCGCTCGGTGCCTCTCCATGGGCCGTAGTGCTGTTTGAAGTCATTCTGAATGGATGCGCCATGTTCAACCACGCAAACTTCGCACTGCCACTATGGCTCGACCGTATCGTGAGGGTCATTCTGGTTACGCCAGATATGCACCGGGTGCATCATTCGATCCATCGTTTCGAACACGATACTAATTTTGGATTCAATCTTTCCGTCTGGGACAGGCTGTTCAACACATATACCGACCAGCCGAGGGATGGGCATGTGAAAATGGTCATCGGGCAGAAGAACCACCTGAACGACAGCCCGACCAGGCTCGGCTGGAGCCTGAGGTTGCCATTTCTGCCCTCCCAACGGTCAGACGAGGACCAGAATTAGAAGAAACTCAGCGGGAAATAGCGCAGATGCAATTCTTCGAAACGGCCTTCGCTGCGTAACAGAAACAAGCCGTAGTTGAGCGCATCGCGGAGTTTGCGGTTTCCTTTGCGGACAACGATGCCAATGCCCTCGCCAAAATATTTGCTTTCGGTGAATGGACCGCCGCGAAACTCACAACATCCGTTGGAATCTGAACCGTTCAGCCAGAACATGAGTGAGACGCCATCGCCGAATAACATGTCGACCTTGCCATCACGCAAAGCCGTTTTGGCAGTCGTCATGGAATCAAAATGTACTAGCGAGGACGCATCGAAAAAATCCCTGAGATAGGCTTCATGGGCCGTCTTACTGACGACACCGATTTTCTTGCCCGCCAGCATTTCCGGAGTCACCGCCTTGATGGGGCTTGATTTCAGAGCCACGAACCGTGCCGGCGTATGATAGTAGCTGTCGGTGAAATCAGCCTTTTTCAGGGCATTTTCGCTAACGCGGAGCGAAGCGACAACGGCGTCGGCTTCCCCTTCTTCCAGTGACGCCAATAGCCGGTTCCAAGGCACTGTGCGAATGGAGCATTCGACCGACAACTCGTCGCATAGGGCCCGCGCCAGATCGACATTGAAGCCGGTGAGTTCGCCCTCTTCATCGAGATAGTTGAACGGCGGATAGTCGTTGTCGGTTACGAAGCGTATCTGCTCAAGATCCTGCAAATCCGGCTTGGGGATTCGCAGGGCTGTTTCCGGTACTTCCGCCGCCGGTTCACCCTCTCCCGTCTGCTCCTGTCCATTGAGCTGGCCGGGCATCACCACAGCCAAAAGAAGCACCGCGAACAGCGCGCATATTTGTCTATAACCAATCATGAGGGCGCATCATACTGACAGCGCACCTGCCCGCAAGTACCAGAACAAGGACTGCACCCTAGCCCTTTCTTAACTTTCCTGCTGCAGGGTCGATTGTGAGTAAGTTCTGCCGCGTGATTTGGCCCGATGTACCAAAAGAAAATCGATTTTGCCCGCCTTCGTGTGCTCGTGGTTGAAAATCACGCGCTGATGCGCCGTCTGCTGGGTGAAATGCTGCGTGGATTTGGTGTGAACCATGTCCAATTTGCCCGCGATGTGCCCAGTTCAGTCGATTTGGTCTATGGCGAGCCATTTGACGTCGTGATTCTCGACTTTTTCCTGGGCGAACTGGACGGGGCCGACTTTGCCAAGCTCATCCGTCACGACGACCATTGCCTGAACCGCGAAGTACCGATCCTGCTGATTACCGGCATGCCTGATCACCACAAGGTCATGAAGGTTCTGGACGCCGGCATCAACTCCATGCTGGCCAAACCAATCGCACCAAAGGATTTCTATCACCGCATCCACATGATGCTGGCCAATCCAAGGCCCTTTGTGATCACCCACGACTATGTCGGCCCGATGCGCCAACGCAAACACGCATCGCGCGCGAAACGCCCGACATCGGCGAATCTTACCGCCCTCGCGCTGACAAAATCACGCCGTGAGCCGCCGAACCCGGTATTTGAAGATGGAATTCTTCTTTAATTCAATAACTTAAATCGATTGATCCGCTATTTCTTTTTCAAACAGATTTCGCACGTCATCTGGAGGGGTGACACTCTCGCGCTTTGATGTGTCGAAAAAGCAATTCACACAGCCAGCCGTGGCGACGCATTTGTCTGCGCCGAAAAGCCCATAGGATGTTGAGAACGACGTCCTGCCGAGGCGTTCGAGCCGCGCCCCGATGTCGACTATACCGGGATAGGTAAATTCACCCCTGAAATCGATTTCCACGTGCACCAGGGCGAAATTGAGATGCGGATACTTCTCACGCAGAAGATAGGGGTGGATCAGCATGGTCCGGCTCGCCTCCACATAGGCCGCAATCGCCACATTGTTCACATGCCCCAAGGGGTCCTGGTCGGAGAAACGGATACTCACCTGCGTCCAATGTTTGAAACTCTTCCGGTCGGTGAGGTCGATTGAATGCGCTGCCCGGTTCATCCGTTTTTTCCCAACCTGACGGGTCAAAAGGACGCCCGCTTTCAGGCGCGACACCATGACCAATCCACATTTTTTTGGAGCGGGTGAAGGGAATCGAACCCTCGACACCGAGCTTGGGAAGCTCGTGCTCTACCACTGAGCTACACCCGCGACTAGCTGCGTTCACCTCTCTTATCACGCTCTCAAGACTGCGAAAAGCGTTAGCCAGCATGCCCAAACACAGATAATCGAATTGTGATTATCCGTAGGCTGCTCTTATGGTAGGTTCCGCCGCGTTCCGCAGAAGGCAGGCATTAAAAGCAAGCATGACAGACATTTCCATCGACCACGAATTGCGCCGTAGACCAAGCGCGCCCGTCAAGTTCGTCAACCCGGACATCACGGCCAAGGGCGAGGCGCGCGCGCAGGTGGCACTCGATCGGCTTGATACGCTGTGGATCAACACTGGCACCCTTTGCAATATCGAGTGCGCAAATTGCTACATCGAATCGAGCCCCGCGAATGATCGGCTGGTCTATATTACAGCCGGTGAGGTGCGCGCTTTTCTCGATGAAATCGAAGACCTTAAACTCGGGACGCGGGAAATTGGCTTCACCGGTGGTGAGCCTTTCATGAACCCCGACATGCTGGTGATGGCAAGCGAGGCACTTTCGCGCGGATACGAGGTTTTGGTTCTCACCAACGCCATGCAGCCAATGCAGCGTAACCGCACCAAGGCCGGGTTGTTGAAGCTGCGCGAGCAATACGGGTCAAAATTGAGCTTGCGGGTCAGCCTCGACCATTACACACGAGAACTGCACGAAACCGAACGCGGTCCGCGCACATGGGACCATGTTGTAAACGGTCTCCAGTGGCTGTCACAAAACGGCTTCCGCATCGCAATCGCTGGGCGAACTTGCTGGAATGAAGAAGAAGTGATCACGCGCAGAGGTTATAGCAGTCTGATTTCCACATTTGGCTGGAATATTGACGCCAATGATCCGGCTGCCTTGACCCTGTTTCCGGAGATGGACGCGACGTTGGACATACCGGAAATAACCTCCGCGTGCTGGAACATTCTTGGGATCAATCCGTCAGACATCATGTGCGCCACCAGCCGCATGGTGGTGAAGCGCAAAGGGGACGCCAAACCCTCAGTTCTTCCATGCACGCTGCTGCCTTATGATCTGGCCTTCGAAATGGGGTCGACGCTTGGCGAGGCGGACAAGGCGCATGGCGGCATGTTCGACCAGGGTTCGGTCAAACTCTGCCACCCTCACTGCGCTCGTTTCTGCGTCCTTGGCGGTGGAAGCTGTACCCCCTGAACTCTTCTATTTCGCCTTTTGACTCACATAGGCGAGCACCGCCGCATAAATCACGAACGCCGCAATCACCATTCCCAAGTACAGGGTCTCACCTTCAGTCATTCTCCACGCTCCTGAATGAAAGTCGCGAGATAAATTATTCGCGAACGCGGATCAGAGGACCTTGATCTGGGTCAATGGTTGTATAGTCTCGATTCTTGGTGGATAGGTTGTGCTCCACTTGAGAGTAATGTTTCGACTTGTCGATAGCGCCGCGCATAACATGGCGGCCAGGGGGCTAATTGCCGGCAAACGGGAAACCAGAGGCGCCCAGCGGCGGTGGGGGGCGGGTCGAACGGACCGTGGTCGACGGATTCGCGGAGTTTGCCGAAGCGCTCGCGCCGAAATACTCGGAATCTGAGCAGGCTGAGACCAATCTTACAAGAATCGAGCGCAGCCTGACGTCAAAATACGCCATGCAGTATCTGGCGCCATATGGGTCAACCGGTCATGGAACGCACGTCAATGATTGCAGCGCATCAGATTGTTTTGCGGTCATCCCGACTTCAAACCTCTACGAAGACTCCGAGAGGTCGATCAATGAAGTTTGTGATGCTCTAAAGGTCGAGTTTCCAGATGCATTTCTGGCGGAGGGGCGCCCTGTCATCGTTATCGCATTCGGCGAAAAGTTGTCCAACCGGCATCACATCGTTCCCGCGTTTACACAACCAACCGAAACCGAGTTCGATGTTTATGCCGTTCCGGCTCCGCGCAAACGGTGGGTCCGGGTGAGCCCTGGTGCACACAGCGCCTGGATCAATGAACTTGACCGCGACCTGAACACAAACCTCAAACCCTTTGTCCGAATGGTGAAAGCGTGGAGCTATTTCAACAAACAGCCGATCTGGTCCTACTATCTCGAACTCTGTGTTGCTGACTTCTTCAAGAAAGACGCCGCCGTTCTTTATCCTGCGGATTTGAACAATTTTTTCAGATACCTGATGGCCCGGCAATTGGCGGCATTCGATAACGCCGCCGGTTGCAGCGAGCCGGTGTATGGCACGAGCATCGCAGGGAAACAGATCGCAAACGACGCAATCGCCTCAGCCGTCGAATTCTCCGACAAGGCGCGTGTATGCGAACAGCGCGGCCAGACCGCCGACGCATTTTACTGGTGGCGCAAGATATTTGATTGGCGATTTGCATCCTGGTGACTGGTCATCCAGTATGGGCGAACGCATTGATTAACAGCCTTTGTGAGCATCGCGGGACCCGTTAGGCTGCACCCTAATTCCATCAAAAACTCATCGGAAGGATCCTGTCTTGGAAAGTAAACCTCTTGTGGGCAAGACCGCGCTTGTCACGGGTGCTGCACGTAATATTGGGCACGCCATTGCCCTCACGCTTGCTGACGCTGGCGCAAACATCATCGTCAATACACTCCAGGATAAAGCTGCCGCTGAAGGTGTTGCGGCCGAGTTGGAGAAAATGGGTGCGGGAAACCTTGTCTGTGTCGCCGATGTAACAGACCGGGACGCCGTTTTCGCAATGGCCGAGGCTGGCCGGGAAAAATTCGGTTCCGTGGACATTCTCATCTCCAACGCGTCAGCGCGCGGCATGGTCGAATTTCTCGACATGAGCTACGAGGATTGGCGACGCGTGATCGACATTTCCATCGACGGCGCGTTCCACTGCGCACAAGCGACGCTACCCATGATGGTGGAGCAAGGCTGGGGACGGATCGTGACGCTCGGTGGCATCGCCTGGCACAACGGATTTCCACGCCGCGCCAACAATCTCACCGGCAAGGCGGGCCTCACCGGATTTACGCGCGCGCTCGCTGCCGAGTTCGGCGACAGGGGTATAACCGCCAACTCCATTTCGCCGGGTGCCGTCGACACAGTGAGACCAGCATCCGCAGGCAGCATCCCCAAACGCGCCAATCTGCCCCCCGTCCCGAGAAATGCAACTATTGAAGAAGTGGCGTCCGCCACGCTGTTTCTATGCGAACCCAAACAAGGGTTCATCAACGGTCAGATCATTCACGTGAATGGCGGTGCATATATGGGGACCTGAGCGCCACTACCGCGGCTTCGCCTCAATATGTATCGAACATCGCCTGCAGTTGTTCAGTATCCTTGGCGCGTGTAAGGCCAACCATCGTCAGGATCCGTGCCTTTTGCGGGATCAGATTATCGGCCGCCACGATACCTCGCTCCTTCATGGAGGCACGGCGCAAAACCCGGCCGCTTCCCGCGCGCGTGCTCTGCACGATTAAAACACCATCCGCCTGAACTTCATCTATCGCCGCACTCTGATCCGGCGTCACAATGCCGGGCGCAACGCTCGCCATGACGATCGCACGGGCACCGGCATTCGCAGATGCCCTGATTGCCGTCCCATCCGCACCCGCATAGGTCAGGCATATATCCACTCTCGGCAACTCAGTCGTGGCGCCCATGTCAAACTCCGTGTTAGGCGCGTGCTTCCTAGCGGGCTTCTTGTAGATTGCTATGGCATCGTCCGCATCGACGTATCCGAGAACGCCGAGGTCCCGGCTCTGGAACGTCTGCAGCCGATGGGTCGACGTCTTGGTAACATCACGCGCGCCGTGAATTTCTTCATTGAAAACAACCAACACGCCAAGACCCCGCGCTTCTTTTGAACCGGCCACGCGCACAGCGTTCAACAAATTAGAGGCCGCATCGCTGCTCAGCGCATTGAGCGGACGTTGCGCTCCGGTTACCACAACAGGCAGCGATGTCTTGAGAGTCAGATTGAGGAAGTAGGCCGTTTCTTCCAGGGTCGCCGTGCCATGGGTTACGACAATGCCGTCAGGTTTGTTTGAACCTTCAGAAATCCTTTCGATCAACCGGACGAGGTCGAGCCAATCGGCGGCGGACACTGCCGAACTCGGCAGCAAGCGGAATGGAACGGGCTCAACGTCTGCCGCATCCCCAATCTCGGAAAAGCGGCCAACAATCGAGTCAATCTCGTGCCGGGTGCCAAATTCCATGTATTCGTAGAGATCGAGGCTATGGCGGCCTTCAAGCGATATCGTGCCACCGGTCCCGATTACCGCAACTCTCGGGCGGATACTCAACGGAAGTGCTTCGACAACTTCAGGCCTTGCGCCTGATAGTGGGAGCCGATGCCCTGCCCATATACTTGCGATGGTGTGTCGGTCAGTGGCTCATAGATAAGCCGGCCGATAATCTGCCCATCTTCAAGGATGAATGGCACCTTGTGGCTGCGCACTTCAAGCACGGCTTTCGAACCGGTGCCGCCGGCGCCGGAATATCCAAAGCCCGGGTCGAAGAAACCGGCATAGTGCACACGGAATTCACCCACGAGCGGATTGAAAGGTATCATTTCAGCCGCGTGGGTCGGCGGTACTGTCACGGCCTCCTTGGAGGCCAGGATATAGAACTGGTCAGGATCAAGAATGAGCCGGGTTTCCTTGCCTGCATGGATCGGCTCCCAGAAGTCACTAACGTCATAAGCGCCGGGCGCATCGACATCGACAACACCCGTGTGCCGTTTAGCACGGTAGCCAACGAAGCCCGTGCTCGGATCCCCTGCCAGATCAACCGAGAGATCGACACCGGCCGCATATTCAGGCTCGACAATTGCAACGGCATCCCCCTCCTGGCGGAACCTGATCTGCGAGAGCCGTGACCCGGTTCGGACGAGAACGGGAAATGTTTGCGGACAGATTTCAGCATACAGTGGGCCTTCGTAGCCCGCTTCAACCTGGTCGAAAGCCTGCGCCCGATCGGC
>DEIT01000033.1:12700-15321 GCA_002352635.1 Hyphomicrobiaceae bacterium UBA2767
CCCAATCTCAAATCAAGGCTTGCGGGCTGGATTTGCCCGACCGCCACTGGCCGCGCCAATTCTATTGCGCCTTCCGAAATCAATGCCTCGATTGCCTGACACGGCAGAATGGAACTTTCAGCAGGCACCATCTCTGCAGCAGGGGTTTGGTCTACGAGAGCCATATCGCTTAGTCCTCCTACTGTTTCGTGTAGACCAACAGCCTCTTGACGCCAAGGCCGCTTGTCTGCTTAATCCACACCTCACGTGGTGATTTGAGCCGGCCGGCTTGCAGCCACGCTAAATAAGTCGCTAAAAGGCCGTGTAGGGAAACCCCGGTCATTGGCGAGCGCCTGGCCGGGATTTTTTTATGCGCGAACCGAAAGAGTGCGCATCAGACGGAGTGGAATTATGGCGGAAAAGCAGGGACATACAAACCGCAGCGACACATGGAAACCAGCCACCGCGCTGGTTCATGGCGGAACCACAAGAAGCCAGTTCGGGGAAATGTCCGAAGCCATGTATCTGACTTCGGGCTACGCATATGACACCGCCGAACAGGCCGAAGCCCGCTTCAAGGGCGATCTGGAGGGCTTTGTCTATTCGCGTTATTCCAACCCCACCGTCGATATGTTCGAGCGGCGCATGTGCGCGCTTGAAGGGGCCGACGCCGCGCGCGGCACGGCAAGCGGCATGTCTGCGGTTACGGCCGCAATGCTGTCCCACCTTAAGGCAGGCGACCATGTTGTCGCGGGCCGCGTGTTGTTCGGTTCGTGTCTCTATGTCGTTGAGACCCTGTTGCCGAAATTCGGCGTGGAGTCGACGCTGGTCGATGGCCGCGACCTGAGCGCCTGGGAGGCGGCATTCCGGCCCAACACCAAGGCGGTCTTCTTCGAGACGCCGACCAATCCGACACTGGAACTGGTGGACATCGAGGCCGTATGCAAACTGGCGCGCGACGCCGGTGCACTTTCCTTTATCGACAATGTGTTTGCCACGCCCATGCTGCAAAGGCCGATGGAGCTCGGGGCCGACGTGGTTGTCTATTCAGCAACCAAACATATTGACGGGCAGGGCCGATGCCTCGGCGGGGTCGTGCTCGGAAGCACCGACTATATTGAGGATACGCTGCACGACTTCTACAAGCACACCGGCCCCTCCATGAGCCCGTTCAATGCATGGGTGATGCTCAAGGGACTTGAGACACTGCCGGTCAGGGTCGAGCGATCATCTTCAAGTGCGGCCCGAATTGCTGACTTCCTTGCCAACAATCCCAAGGTTGCCCGCGTCTACTATCCCGGACGCAAAGACCACCCACAACACGACCTTGCCAAAAAGCAGATGGCCACGGGCGGTCCGTTGGTGGCTTTTGAGATCGACGGCGGCAAGGACGCAGCATTCCGCTTTATGAACGGACTCGATATTTTCAAGATCACCAACAATCTCGGCGATGCAAAGAGCCTCGTGACCCATCCTGCAACGACGACACACCAGCGTCTCGGGCCCGAGGGCCGTGCCGCGATTGGTATTGGCGATGGCTCATTGCGTCTTTCGATCGGGCTTGAAGATCCGGATGACCTCTTGGCCGATATTGACGGAGCGCTCTCGGCCTAGGATATCCCACCCGGAATGGACGACATTTCTGAGTTCATGACCTAGACTCCACTCGCGGGATCGAATCGGTCCCTGGGGGAGTTCATGATCGATCTGAGGCCAATACTGCTTGTTGCCGGCGTTCTGCTGGCAACACTCGGCTGCGCCATGATGATCCCGGCACTCTACGACCTGACTTTGGGTAACGATGACTGGCAAATCTTTGCGGCGTCCTCGACGCTCACGCTTTTTGTCGGCATTGGTCTTGCCTTTGCCAATCGTGGTCGGACCGAAAGCTTCTCGATCAAACAGGCCTTTCTTCTCACCAATGTCGCCTGGATTGCCCTGACGGCATTTGGAGCGTTTCCCTTCGCATGGTCGAATTTGGACATCACCTACACGGATGCCTTTTTTGAGTCCATGTCCGGAATTACGACAACGGGCGCGACGATAATCATCGATCTCAAAAACGCCCCACCCGGCATTTTGCTCTGGCGCGGGCTCCTGCAATGGCTCGGGGGGCTCGGCATCATCGTCATGGCAATCTCGATCCTGCCAATGCTTCAGGTCGGTGGCATGCAGCTCTTTCGGGTTGAAGGGTTTGAAACCGAAGGCAAATTCATGCCTCGCGCCACGCAGATCGCCGGTTCACTAACAACGCTCTACGTTGTGATTACCGCAGTTTGCGCGATCGCTTATCATGTAGCCGGCATGTCAATTTTTGACGCCGTGGTTCATTCCATGACGACAATCGCCACAGGCGGTTTTTCTAACCACGACGCCTCGATTGCCTACTTCTCGTCTCCGGCCATCGAGACCGTATCGATCGTCTTTATGATCGTCGGGTCTCTGCCGTTCGTACTCTATCTCAAGGAATTCAAGGGTGGTCGCGGAGCAATTTTCGCGGACTCCCAGGTGCGATGGTTCTTCGGCACAGCCTTCATTTTCATTTTGCTGGCGATCCTCGCCTATCAGGTCAGCCAGCCGGAACCCATCGGGACCCGGCTTATCACCATCGTTTTCAATGTCATATCTATCATGACCGGAAC
>DEIT01000040.1:0-11463 GCA_002352635.1 Hyphomicrobiaceae bacterium UBA2767
GCACGGCGACTCTCGTTCAGAGCCGCAATATCCAGCCCGAATTGTTCCAACTTTTTTTCACCGGCCGACGTTAGATGAAACGCCTCGTCGTCGGACTTGAGAATGCCCTTCTCCACAAGCGCATTTGTCAGTCCCACACCGGCGCGGCCGGCGAGATGGTCGTAACAAGTGCGCGCGAACCGCATGGCGTCATCGCGAGGACCCGTTGGCCGGTGCCGCCTCGCACCCTTGGTCGCCAGCACCATTAGGGCTTCGAGCGCGTTTGCCACTTCCTTGTTGGCCAGGCGGAAATAGCGATGCCGCCCCTGCTTCTCCACGGCGACCATTTGGCCTTCCGCGAGTTTGGAGAGATGGCCACTCGCTGTTTGAGGTGTCACACCCGCGACATAGGCAAGCTCGCTCGCAGTTCGAGCGCGCCCGTCCATCATGGCGGACAGCATATTGGCACGCGCCGGATCACCCACCAGGGATGCAGCTTCAGCTATGTAAGGTCCTTCAATCATAGTTCGGTTATAACCGAACTATCCTCTCTCGACAACCAAAGCATAGTTCGGCTAACAACGAACTATGAATGCTTCAAGTGCCCGACCCTGAGACTGTGACGCTTGGCATCGAACCAGAGGATGAACACATGTCGATACAGGAAAAGGTTCCCTACTCTTCACTTTCCGTGCCGCGCATTCCGCCCTATGTGCGTCGACGGCATCCAATTGAAGTCTTTGACCTTATCGCGGAGCGGTTACGCGATGCTTTGGTCCTGATCAAAACATGGCGTGAAAGCGCACGTCAGCGCCGGGCCCTCGCCCGGCTTGATGACCGGATGCTGAAGGATATCGGCCTGAGCCGGGAGCAAGCAGAGCGCGAAACCTGCAAGCTGTTCTGGGACGTATGATAAAGATGTCAAACCTACCACCGACATCTCAGATGCATTCCGTTTCCCTCGCTCGCGAGCTCATAATGCTGGCTCTCCTGTCGCTGCTGTGGGGCGCGTCCTACGGGCTCATCAAGATCGCAGTTGCAACCATTACGCCCGTCACGCTCGTCGGCGTTCGCGTACTGATTGCTGCATCGCTGCTTTGGATTGTTGTCCTCTATCGCCGCTGTCATATCCCGACGGATCTGCGAACCTGGCGCGCCTTTTGTCTTCAGGCTGCAATGGGATACATGGCGCCATTCACAATGATCACCTGGGGCCAGCAATTCGTCGATAGCGGGCTCGCCGGAATACTGAATTCCACCACACCTATTTTCGTATTCATCATAACGCTGCTGTGGACGCGGCAGGAACAGGTGAGCTTTGAAAAAGGCATTGGGGTTCTTGCAGGGCTTGGCGGCGTTACCTTTCTGATCGGCTTCGATGCGCTCAAAGGCCTGGGATCAGACGTTTTCGGTCAGCTCGCAATAACCGGCGCGACGGTAAGCTATGCGTTTGCGATGATCTATGGTCGCCGTTTCCACGCAATCGCACCGGAAGTCACCGCAGCTGCCACACTCAGTATTGCCGCCGCGATCATGCTGCCTGCGAGCTTCATAGTTGAAAACCCGACCGACCTGACCCCATCGCGTGACTCCATTTTCGCCCTCGTGGCCCTGGCAACTCTGTCCACGGCTGCAGCCTTCGTTCTGTATTTCCGCCTCGTCAACACGCTGGGTGCCCTGGGAACATCCAGTGTCGCCTACTCCCGCGCAGCAGTAAGCGTCGTCATTGGCGTGGCGCTTTTGAACGAGATGTTGACATGGCAGGTGATGGCCGGATTCATCGCCATATTGATCGGGGTCGCCGCAATCAATCAGCGGGCTGGTGCATTCTTCAAGTATCTTCTGAGACGACCCGCCGGAAAGGCCGCGCTCTAGGGCATCATCGGCAAGTCTGTGACAGGTGTCTCAACGCCGAATTGGGTCAGCAGGCAGTGGACCTGTCCCCGGTGGTGGATTTGATGATTGAACAGATGCGTAATCAATATCCAGCGGGGATGAGTCATTTCACGACCTGAAGAGCCTGAATACCAGGTGAGATTGCCCTCAAGCGCTGATTGATCGAGATCCGCCGCCCAGTCCCTGATGACGTCATCAAGCACCTCACGCTCGCGCTTCAGATCGTCATAAGACTCATACTGGTTCAATGAACCGGGAATTGCCGCGGCAATGGGCGCAGGCGTTTCCGCGAGGCGGTGCATCCACATCTGGTTGGCCCAAAGGATATGATTCAAAGTGCCGTGGATCGACTTGAAGAATGCCCCGCAGTCCTTTTTCCGGTCCGCATCGCTGAGCTGATCGCAGCCCGCAAAAATTCCGTCGTTTACCCAGCGGCTATGGGCCGCCAGCGTGGCCACATAGGATGGCGTGATCATCTGCGACCCTCTGACGTCAAGGACATTGGCTTGGAGAGACAAAGCGCCGCTTGACCCATCCGCTGGTAGTGCGATTCCCATTATAGTGGGCGACCGGGCACCAGCGTGCCCCCAGGCTGACATTGCGGGGAATACACGGACCGCTTTGACTGACAATGCCGTGACGCCCTGGAGGCAGGTGATCAACGATCGGATTTCTGGCCGATGGTCCTGCGCGCATATTCAGCACGTCCCAGTTGGGCACGTTCACCACAACAAGACACCCAGGCCCGCTCGTTGCCTGAGCAGACAAGGGCGCCATAACCACGCCGACGGCAAACAAAGCTGAAATGAGTCGCTTCATGGCAAGCACCTCCCCTTTTGGCTTGTGCTGATACTAACCGACTATCTCAGCCTTCTTGAAGCAGAGTTTAATCTCCTTGGCCGCATTTTCCGCGCTGTCAGAACCATGCACGGAGTTGCGCTCGATATCCTGCGCGAAGTCGGCCCGGATGGTCCCCTTGTCCGCTTCCTTCGGGTTCGTGGCGCCCATGATCTTGCGGTATTTGGAAACGGCGTTGTTTCCTTCCAGCACCTGCATCACGATCGGACCGGACGTCATGAACTTCACAAGATCCTTGTAGAAGGGACGGTCTTTGTGAACCGCGTAGAATTTCCGCGCTTCGGCCTGCTTCCACTTCACGCGTTTCTGCGCAACGATGCGCAACCCCGCATCCTCAATCTTGGCGTTGATCTTGCCGGTGAGATTGCGCTTTGTTGCGTCTGGTTTGATGATCGAAAGGCTTTGCTGAATTGGCATTTTGTCCGTCCTGTTGTGTGAATTGAACTAGAGCGCCGTTCGGCGGTTGATGGGCTTATAGCGGTGAGGTCCCGCGCCCGCAACTGCTGCGATTCATGGCTTTGTGTTGTTTGGGCTCCGCGTGGTATGAGCCGTGGCGCAAAGCGGAACGGATTGGCCAATGCTGCATATCAATGACCTCACATACCGGATTGAAGGGCGAATGTTGCTTGATCATGCAACGGCAGGCATTCCGCCGGGCCACAAGGTCGGCCTGGTCGGCCGCAATGGTGCGGGGAAAACCACACTCCTGCGATTGATTACGGAAGAGATCTCTCCTGATGACGGCGAGATCCGTATGCCGAAAAACGCGCGGATGACGCTTGTGTCACAAGAAGCGCCGGACGGGCCAACCTCATTACTCGACACCGTGCTCGCGGCGGATGCCGAGCGAGCAAGCCTCATGGCCGAGGCCGAGACGGCATGCGACCCGGGCAGGATCGCCGACATTCAGACCCGCCTTGCCGACATTGGCGCCCACGCAGCACCTGCGCGCGCGGCAACGATCCTCTCGGGGCTCGGCTTCAGCGAAGAGGAACAGCAACGCCCGTGCTCGGAGTTTTCCGGCGGCTGGCGCATGCGCGTGGCGCTTGCGAGCGCGCTGTTTGCCGCGCCCGACATTCTGCTCCTGGATGAGCCCTCCAACTATCTCGATCTGGAAGGGACGCTGTGGCTTGAGAATTTTCTGAAGAGCTATCCCTATACGGTGCTCATCGTCAGCCATGACCGTAATCTGCTCAATACCGCCGTCGAATCAATCCTGCATCTCTCTCAAGGCAAACTGAGCCTCTATACGGGCGGCTATGACGCATTCGAGGAGGCACGCCGGGAGAAGCAACGACTGCAGCTCAAGCTCAAGAAGAAACAGGACGATGAGCGGCGTCGGCTCGAACAGTTCGTGGAACGGTTTCGCTACAAGGCGACAAAGGCCCGTCAAGCACAGTCCCGCGTCAAGATACTGGAAAAGATGCAGCCCATTGCGGCGCAGGTCGATGCGAGAGTGACAGGCTTTACATTCCCCAATCCGGTGAAGAGCCTCGGCAATCCGCTCATGCGGCTTGAAGATGTGTCGGTGGGTTATGAACCCGGCAAGCCGATCCTGCATGATCTTGACCTGCGCATCGACGAAGACGACCGTATTGGCCTGCTTGGAGCCAACGGCAATGGCAAGAGCACATTCGCCAAGCTGCTGTCGGGACGGCTGGAAGCTGCATCGGGACAGTTTCGCCGGCCGAAGAAAATGGTTGTCGGATATTTTGCCCAGCATCAGCTCGATGAACTCAACCCTGCACTCACTCCCTATGAGCGGATTGCAGAGTTGATGCCTGATGCAACCGAGGCCCAGAAGCGCGCGCACCTGGGATCGCTTGGGTTTGGGATCGATACAGCAGACAACCCGGCAAGCGACCTTTCAGGTGGAGAGAAGGCGCGGCTTCTGTTTGCGCTAGCGTCTTTTGAAGGGCCGCACCTGCTCATTCTCGACGAACCAACAAACCATCTCGATGTCGATGCCCGCGAGGCCCTGATCCATGCCGTGAACGGCTATGAGGGTGCGGTCATGCTCATCAGCCATGATCGGCATCTGCTTGAGGCCTGTGCGGACCGGCTATGGCTGGTCAAGGATAGCAAGGTCGAACCTTACGATGGTGACATGGACAGCTATCGTGATGTGTGCCTGTCGGAACGCGGCGCGGGACGTGCCCGAAAAACAGACCCCGCATCGCGCACGGAACAGCCTTCCCGTCAGAATGAGCGCCGGGAACGTGCAGCACGGCGCGCGGAACTGGCACCGCTTAGAAAAGTTGTCGCGCAGAATGAAAGCAAGGTGGGAACGCTCTCCGCCGAAATTGCACAGCTCGACGAAAAGCTTGGCGATATGACGCTCTACGAAAAAGAACCGGAGAAAGCCGCAGACCTTTCCAGGAAACGCGGCGAACTGGCAAAGGAGCTCGACCGGGCGGAAGCCGAATGGCTTCAGGCAAGCGAAGCGTATGAATCCGCCAACTCGTGATATCCGCGTTATTTCTCTTCCATGAGCCGATCAAGCCGCAGCCTATGACGATCGTCGGTGAGCAGCCGTGCGCCACCGAGAACCGCCAGGAGGACGCCCAAAGCCGTCCCGCCCCCGATCAGGAACATTATAAGCAATTGATATTTGGTGGCTTCGACCGGGTCGACACCAGCCAGGATCTGCCCTGTCATCATGCCTGGTAGCGCGACAATGCCAGTTGCGGCCATCGCATTGATGATCGGCATCATGCCCGTCTTGAGCGCCTGACGGGTGACAGTTGACAGTGCCTCAAAACGCGGGGAACCGAGAGCTATCCGCGCCTCGATTGCGGCACGTTCGCGTCGTGCAGATGTGCTGAGCGTTTCCAGACCGAGACTGATCCCGGTCAAGGTATTGCCGAGGATCATGCCGAGAATTGGCAGTACGAAACGCGGGGCATACCAAGGATCGGGCCGGATGAGCACACCGACACCAAACAGCACCGCAAGCAGCCCGACGAACAACAAGGTCGTGGTGCCGAGCCCGTAAGCCCACCATCCTTTGTAGCGGTGGGTTTGACGCGCCATTGCTTCGCGGCCCGCAAGCAGGACCATCACAAGCGCCAGTCCTAACGTCCAAAGTGGAGAAGTCTGGGCGAAGATAAACTTCAGCACGAAACCGATTGCCATGAGTTGAACCGTCATGCGGATGGCGGAAATGAACAATGTCCGTTCGATGCCAAGACGGAATGCAACCGACAATCCGCCGTTGATCAGGATAAGCGCGGCGGCAAACGCCAGATCCCAATATGTGAGTGCAACATAGCTGGTCTGGGTCATCTGCGAGCTCCCCTGACCGCTGCCTCACGGACCTTGCCATCTTGTATGACGAGCTTGCGTTTCGCCAAGCGCGCAACCTGGGCAGGGTCGTGACTGACCAGAAGCACACTGTGACCGTCCTTAAGGAGCCTCTTGATCAGGCCTTCAGCCAACTTCGAAGATTTGGAATCGAGAGCACCAGTGGGTTCATCAAGCAACAGCACCTGTGGTTTATCGAATACAGAGCGCACCAGCGCCATTCGTTGCCTCTCTCCCGTGGAAAGCTGACGCAGGCTCTGATCGAGCTGTGCTGTTTTGAGGCCGAGAGCCACCAGAATTTCATCAAACCCGCCCCGGCTTTCAAAATGAGCCCGCGGCGTCTCCTCCCACCAACCGGGCTCGGCGGCAACATAACGCACACACTTTCGCCATTCAGGACCCGAAAACGCATTGCGCTCCACCCCTTCAAGGAACACTTGCCCGGGAGCCGGATCGAGATCGGCTATTGCACGCAGGAGTACAGTCTTGCCTGCACCCGATGGTCCGTCTATCGCCAGGCACTCTCCATGCGAAACAAGAAATGATACCGGCTCCAGGCCATGAGCTTTCAGCGATTCAACCTTGAGGATTTCGCGGCTCATTCGGCCGGCCGCTTAAACTCGGCCCGGAAGTGGCGGACTGGCCGCCCCTTTCGATCAGTATGAAAGTCCTCAAGCTGCACGAGCTCCAGCCCCGCATCGGCAAAGGTTTCAAACTCATCCGGTGTCAACGGCCATGGCGGCGGATCCAGCGGCTCGTGCGGATGCCGACCTCGCCCAACAATCAAAAGCGTACCGCCCGGCGCGACATAGCGCGGCAATGTCATCATCGCCTGATCCCGATATGGCGACCGCAAAATCTGAAGAGTGTAGGTTTCATTCACGAGGTCGAACGCCGCTTCGAGATCAGCTGGAGGATTAACCAGATCAAAGGCCCGCCAATCGATTTTGAGATTTGGAAAACGCTTTGCGGCCCACCCAACGGCCGTCTCGGAAATATCAAAAGCGGTAACGTCAAAGCCGATCCTGGCAAGCTCCGCAGCGTTGTCTCCAAGTCCGCAGCCCACATCAAGCGCCCGGCCCGTCCTGCGTTCCACGGGCAATCGCTCCAGCCATTCCACCAGTTCCGGCCGCGCCACCTCATGGGCCCAGGGCACCAGACCCGGATCTCCCGCCGCATCTTCATAGCAGGCCTCGAACCAGCCCAAAGGGTCACCCGCCTCGATAAATCGGTTTCTAAGGGCATCGGCATGACGGCGGCCTTCTTCCTTGCGCCGCTCGCTCTCCCGGTTGGTATCGCGGCTCACGCCTTTTGCTCCCATTTGCCTTGCGCAGTCTGCTGCCAATAAGTCACCGCGTGTCCGGCGTCTTTCGAGGTGGACCATTGCGCCCGGGCGCTGGCCAACGCCTCCTCATCATGGCCATCAAACAGATAGACAACCCGTTCATAGGGTGACAGGTCATCCGCATCCGATCCGTCGACGAAGAAACGCACAGTCGCTCCGTTCGGCGCATCGGGGCCGGTTGTGAGATAGACCGGCTGCGCATCGGGCGGGCCGTCATTTGACGTGCCATGCGGCAGGAAGGAGTCTTCTCGGTAGGTCCACAGAACCGTGTCGAGGGCTTCGAGCCGTTCCTGCGACCCGGCCTGAACAACCGCGCGCCAGCCCCGCTCAAGTGTCTTTTCCAACAGATCCGGCAATACCCGCTCAAGCGGTGTACGTTCGAGGTGGTAAAACAGGACCTCTGTGGGCTTTGCGTCGTTCATGATCATGACACCCCAAGTCTATTACCGACAGCAGCATCGTGGAAGCGCGCCGTCACGTGCCGGCACGTTTGCGCGCATACGGGTTGCTGCCTTTGCGCATATTGAGCCGGATCGGCACCGCAGTCATATCGAATGCGCTACGCAAACCCTGGACAAGATAGCGCCGATAGGATTCAGGCAACTTGTCGGCCCGAGAGGAAAAAACGACGAATGTCGGCGGGCGTGCATTGGGTTGGGTCATGAAACGCAGCCGGATGCGTTTGCCTCTCACGGCGGGGGGTGGATGACGCTCCTGGGCCTCTTCCAGCCAGCGGTTAAGAGCGGCGGTCGGGATGCGCCGGTTCCAGGTCTCATAAACTTCAAAGACCGCGCGCATTAGCTTACCTAACCCTTTGGATTGCAATGCTGAAACCGGAACGAGCGGTACGCCCCTGACCTGCGGAACTAGGCGCTCAAGCTCAATCTCCAGCTCTTTCAAAAACTCTTTCTGATCGCGCACCAGATCCCACTTGTTCACCGCGATAGCCAGCGCCCGGCCTTCCTGAGCAATCAGGTCTGCAATCTGAAGATCCTGTTTTTCGAATGGCACCTGGGCATCAATCATCAGGATAACAACCTCGGCAAACCGGATTGCACGCAAGGCATCGCTCACCGACAGTTTTTCAGGTCCCGCTTCCACACGCGCCTTCCGGCGCAAACCCGCGGTATCAAACAGCCTGATATCGCGCCCCTTCCAGTCGAGTTCGATTGCAATGGAATCTCGCGTGATCCCCGCTTCAGGCCCCGTGATCATACGTTCATCGCCTACAAGCGCGTTCACGAGCGTCGATTTGCCCGCATTTGGCCGCCCGACGACGGCGATGCGTATTGGTTTGTCCTCGTCTGAAGCCGTGTCTTCATCATCCTCAGGCGCCTGGTCATCACCGAGCGCACCGCAGACGGCCTCAAGCGCCTCAGCCAGTTCTCCCATTCCGCGATTGTGTTCCGCCGATATGGCAACAGGTTCGCCGAGACCCAAAGCGTATGCTTCGTAGACGCCACTTTCAGCGGACCGGCCTTCGCACTTGTTTGCGGCCAGGACGATTGGTTTTCCCGACGAACGGACGAGATCAGCATAGATCTCA
Source organism: Hyphomicrobiaceae bacterium UBA2767 (assembly GCA_002352635.1). Classification (GTDB taxonomy): domain Bacteria; phylum Pseudomonadota; class Alphaproteobacteria; order Rhizobiales; family Methyloligellaceae; genus UBA2767. The sequence continues at coordinate 8,928 of DEIT01000040.1, forward strand.
TCTGCCGGGACGATGCCGGTACGCACATCGATAACGAAAAGCACAATGTCGGCGTCCGCTATGGCGGCTTTCGTCTGGCTCTGCATCCGTGCCTCGATGGTCCCGGCACCGGCTTCCTCCAGTCCTGCCGTATCGGTCAGCCGGACGGTCGCGAAGCCGATATCCGCCTCCCCCTCGCGCCGGTCGCGGGTCAATCCGGGCGTCTCATGCACGAGTGCGTGACGCTGCCGCGTCAGCCTGTTGAACAAGGTCGACTTTCCCACATTGGGGCGTCCAACAATGGCAATACTGGCGACCATCTCGGCTGTTCCATAAATTTGGCAAGGAAACTCACCGCGTTCCAAATCCGGGGCTGATCTTTACCCCTTTGGACCGCCGTGTGATAGCCCATGGGCAGGACTTGTTAGTTCAACGCGAGCAGGCGTGCCTTGTCGGTGAGAACGAACATCCGCCCCGAGGCCACGATCGGTGCGATGGAAATCGCCGAATCGACATCACGCTGTGTCGCAATGTTTCCAGTCTTGGCGTCCACGCTCACCACTGCACCGCTGGTCGAAGCGAGCCACAACCGGCCACTCGCAAGCACCGGGCCGCTCCACCTGCTCGCCTGAGGGAGTTCTGTCAGCCAGCGCACCTTTCCGTCGCGCCGATCAAATGCCATCAGCACACCGTTGACGTCGACAACATAAACAAGGTCTCCGGCCGGCCAGGGCATCTGCGTACCCTGGACACGCTTGGTCCAGAGCCTTTCTCCCGTCTTTCGGGCGGTGGCTATCATTCGGCCCGAATGACTGACCGCGAAGACAATTCCGCGATCGATAACAGGCCGTGCCGGGTCAGACAGCGACGCCAGTGATGAGCCGCCGCCAGTTCGAGACAGTGAGTCTACCCAGACCGGTTTCCCTGCACCAATATTGTAAGCAACCAGTTCGCCGGATGGATATGGGACAACGACGGTACCACCTTCGACCGCTGGGCTGACATTGTTCAGCAGAGTCGCATTCGACGGCAATCCACGAAATGTCCACAGCTCCACGCCATCGACCGTGGAAAGGCAATAGAGTTTGCTCTCGGTCGATACGAAAAAGAGTTTCCCGTCGATTGCTGTTGGTGATGAACGCAGCGGCACGCCGATCTTGCGCGTCCATTCCACCGATCCGTTCGAGGCATTCAGTGCGACAACCACACCGAAACCGGTGGTCGCGAATATGCGGCCCCCATTTGCCGCCAATCCTCCACCAAAGCCCTCGTAGCCCTTCTCGTTTTCAGGCGCGAGGCTAACCTGCCAGAGCCGCGACCCACCAGAGGCGGCATAGGCTGAGACGACCCCTTTTGCATCGAGTGCGTAAACCTTGCCGTCATACACAATGGGGCTTGCCGTGAGCCGGCCTTCGTCACTCGAACCTGTCCCGATATCCACCCGCCAGGCGGCATTGACAGCACCGGAATACTCCAGATGGCCTGGTGCGTTTGAGGCCACGCCACCAGGCTGGCTCCAGACCACATTGCGTTTGGGCGGAGGCAGCACAACCGGTCTCTTCGCGACGTCCGCGTCAACCTGGAAACCTTCCTGCGCCTTGAGAACCGAAACCCGCGCACCAGGCAGCTTCACCTCTTCCTTCTTGAAAGGATTGAGTCGACTGGATCCGCTGCTGCACGCGACAAGCGCTACAGCCAGGATTGGAAGTATGAGGTGTCGCACTGCCGCAAAACGCATCGCGATCCTGCTAATTGGCGCCGGAGCCAGACCCACCGCCTGCTTGTACGAGCAGAGACAGCATCATCTCAGCGCGCCGGCGCATGTTGGCAGGGGTCTGCTGGTCCGACAGCATGACATCGAAATAACGCTGTGCCGCGTCGTTCTTGCCGTTCTTGAAGGCAGAAAGTCCAAGAAGTTCACGCGCGGAATGGCGCCAAGGATCACCGGTGATCGCGAGCGGCTCGAGCCGTTTGAGCATTTCTTCAAACGACGCGTCGTCAAGTTTCAGAGACGCGCCCTGTATCTTGGCAAAATTCTCCAGGGTCGAACCGGCAAATGAGTCACTCGCCAGCTCATCGTAGATCGTTATGGCTTCGGCTTTGTTGCCCTCCTTGACATAGAGAGCCGCCAGTTGAAGCCTGGACAGGTTTCTGTATCCGGCTGGGCCCTCGTCAGCCAGCGATTTGAAGACCTCAATAGCGTCGCTGGTCTTGCCCTCTTGAACCTGGGTGATGCCGCCAATGAAACGCGAACCGGCGGCCTTGGATTGCTCACTCTTCCAATATACCCATGCCTTGTGTCCCCCGACACCGGCAACAATCGACACCGCCCCTACGACAAGCCAAACGCCATACTTGTCCCACAGCTTTTTGAGCTGGTCTTGGCGGACCGCTTCGTCAACTTCACGGAAAAGACTGTCGTCACTCATGACACGGCTCGCATTTGTTGCCGGTGGCGCAATGTTCACACCGTGCAAAAACTGAATTATGCATCTGGGGCACTCGGTCCAATTGATAGCGCGCCGCGTCCGCCGACGCAAACCTGTGCGTCCAAGGT
>DEIT01000040.1:11543-18923 GCA_002352635.1 Hyphomicrobiaceae bacterium UBA2767
GTGTGTTCTTCGGCTGGGAATTTCCGCTCCCTGACATCGTCGGCATAGGCTTTCACCGCCTTTTTGATCGCTTCACCGATTTGTGCGAATTCCTTCACGAATTTCGGAACTCTCGGTGACAGACCCAGCATGTCCTCAAGAACCAGTATCTGGCCGTCGCACTCAGCCGATGCGCCAATTCCAATGGTGGGAATCGGGCAGGCCTTGGTGATACGAGCAGCGAGCAGTTCCGCCATACCTTCCATAACCACCGAAAATGCGCCGGCTTCAGCCACCGCGGTCGCATCCTGCTCTATGGCTTCCCACTCCGCACGCTCTCTGCCTTGAGTCTTGAAGCCGCCCATCATGTTCACTGATTGCGGTGTGAGGCCGATGTGCGCCATCACTGGAATGCCGCGCTGGGTGAGGTAATTGATGGTTTCGCCCATACGCGAACCGCCCTCGAGTTTAATCGCCCCGCAGCCCGTTTCCTTCATCACCCTTGCGGCATTTCTGAACGCGATCTCCGGGCTCTCCTCGTATGTGCCAAATGGCATATCCACGACAATCAATGCATGAGAAGAACCGCGCACGACTGCAGCGCCATGCATGATCATCAAATCAAGCGGTACTGGAACCGTGCTCTCATAGCCATGCATCACCATGCCGAGAGAATCCCCGACCAGCAGGAAATCAACATAGGGATCGAGGATCCTGGCTGTATGGGCATGATAGGCGGTTAACGAAACGATGGGCTCGCCACCTTTTCGCGCTGCAATATCGGGCGCCGCCATGCGCCGGTTGCGTTTTTGCACTGACATGAGGGGTCAAAGCCTCCCTTTGTCGAGGTTAATCAATAAGAACACTGATTCCGATCAGTGTCGCAATCGCTATGAAACATACGTCTTTTTTGCACTGCAATAAAGGCCCCTCGCTCGAGTCACTTGCCAAGACTGCCCCTGCGTCTGCTAGGCTCGTAAAATTGGGCAACAATGACAACGGGGGCGATTGACAGCCGATGGACGATCAGAAGGCCCGTGATGTCCTCATTGCGAGGCGTGGTGAACTGCAGCAATGGAGCGAAGGCAGCGCCGACGCGCGCGAAACGGTCACGCTCGACCAGCAGAGCGTCGGACGGCTTTCGCGCATGGATGCTCTGCAGCAACAGGCGATGGCCCAAGCTACAGAGCGCCAGCGGGCCGCGGAAATTGCCAAGATCGATCAGGCACTCGCCCGTCTTGAAGAAGGCGAATATGGCTTTTGCACTGAGTGTGGTGAGGAAATCGGCGAAAAACGGCTGGAAATAGACCCCGCCGCAAGTCACTGCATCAGGTGTGCCGGGCGATAAGTCCGGACTGGAGGCGCTTGTTGGCCATACGCAGTCCTCCTTTTGCTCAACAATAGGATGGACCAATTCAATGGGGGAGGATCACCGGGCCGGGCGGATGCCTCTATTCGCGTACAGGTGGTTCAATCCCTAATAATGCCTTTACGTGAAACCAACACAAGAGAACAGAAGCAGCCCATACGTTCTATGTTGAGATATCGCGGTTAGCTTCACTCAAGAAATATACGTCATATCCTCGTTTTAGCTCTCCAAGCACGCAAACTGAAACGCAAGGCAAGAAAAAATCTCCGACGATGATGCAACGTCCACAGCCCTCCTCGCAATCTGTCGAACCAGCCCCTGATCATGAACTGCTGATAAGCGATTATGGCTATAAACTTGACAATGTTTTTTCGGAATGTTGAAATATGTTTCATGATACCGAATAATTTATCACGCGCCGCTATACGTACACTGGATCTTTTCGAGATGTTCGCTACGACCGGCACGCCGCATAGCCTTAGCGACCTGGCACGCCTGATCGATGTTCCGGTAAGCACCTGCCATGGGCTGGTCAAGACATTGCAGGCAAAGGGTTATCTCTATTCAATCGGTAACCCGAGGCGACTTTATCCGACGAAGAGGCTTTTTGGCATCGCAAAAAGCATTGCAGACCAGGATGTCATCGTTGAATACGTAACTCCGTCCCTGGCCACGCTGCGTGATGCGACTGGCGAGACAATCATCCTCGGGAAACGGCAGGAGCACGAAATCGTCTATCTTGAAGTTGTCGAAGGCAAGAGCGTGATTCGTTACTCGGCACGGCCAGGGGATCTGAAACCGCTTCATTCAAGTGCGATTGGAAAACTGATCCTGGGCAACCTTTCCGAAGGTGAACTCCGTGAACTTCTGACAAAACTGGCGCTGACCCAGATCACGGAAAATACGATTACCGATCATGACTGCCTACTCGCGGAACTCTCCGAGTCTAGAAAACAAGGCTACTACATCACCCGTGGCGAGAACGTCTCGGAGGTTATCGCGATGGCGGCGCCAGTCCAGCTGTCGGGCGTGACATTCGGCATTGCAGTGGCTGGGCCGGAGGGACGGATGTCGAAGGCGTTAGACGCAAACCGCAACGCGCTCATTTCATGCTGCAGAGGAATCGAAGCAGCTTTCGTAGGATGACCAAAATGACTTTGAAGATCGAAAGTCAAAAGGACGTTCTGCGGGTCGTTATCGACAAGGAGGGGAAACGGAACGCATTAAGCCGTGCGACACTTGACAAAATACGGCAGATTTTTATTGATCATGCGGAAAACACTGATCTTCGGTTTGCTATCCTGACCGGGGCTGGCAAGAAATGCTTTGCTGCCGGCGGCGATCTGAAAGATCTGATGTCAGTCAGAGGAGAGGCAGCAGCGGTGTCCATGGCGAGGCACGCCAAGAGAGCTCTTGCCGCGGTTCGCTCCTTCCCTGTCCCAGTCATTGCAGCTCTTAACGGCGACGCGCTTGGTGGCGGCGCCGAACTTGCCGTCGCCTGTGACATGCGCATCGCCGCTGCACATGCACGCATTGGCTTCATTCAGGGCCGATTGGCGATTTCGAGTGCGTGGGGCGGCGGGGTCGATCTGATGCGGCTGGTGGGTCCTGCAAAAGCGCTCCAATTCCTATCCCGCTCAGAAATGCTCAATGCACCGCAAGCGTTGGCCTGTGGCCTAATCAACGATGCGGCCAGGGAAGAAGAAACACTGGAACAAGCATTGGAGCAGTTTACCGCGCCAATGCGCCAGCAAGCCCCCCAGGTGATGCGCGCATTCAAGGCTCTTGGCGCTTATGAGCGCGGACGCGGGCGCGAAGCGATAGATGAGATTGAAACCACCCGGTTCGGTCAGACCTGGGCCCACCCGGACCATGATGCTGCAACCGAATGCGTTCTCAAAAAAATGGAGTAGGTCATGAGTTCGAGCGTACAAGACCAACCATCCAGCCATTCAAAAGAGCCACAGCACATCTCGGACCCCTTGGCTAAGACGCCTTCCGGTATTGAAATCCCCATCACAGTGACGCCTTACACGGCGCAGGGCACTCCCCAGGCTCCTGGTGAGTTTCCGTACACACGCGGCATCTTCCCAAATGGATATCGGGGCCGTCTTTGGACAATCCGCCAATATTCGGGATTTGGCACCGCTGAAGCGACCAATGAGCGATACAAGTTTCTTCTCGACCAAGGGCAGACCGGCCTTTCCGTCGCGCTCGATCTGCCAACCCAGTGCGGTTACGACCCCATCCATCCCATGGCGCGCCCTGAAGTCGGCAAGGTGGGCGTATCGCTCTCCAGCCTGGCGGAAGCAGAAATCCTGTTTGACGGCATCGATCTTTCAAAAATATCGACGTCCTTCACGATCAACGGGACAGCGGCCATTGTCTATGCGCTCTATCTTGCCGTCAGCGACAATCAAGGCGTGCCACGCAACAAGCTGACAGGCACGATCCAGAATGACATTTTGAAGGAATATGTCGCGCGCGGGACTTGGATTTTTCCGATCCATCCATCCATGCGCCTCATCGCCGACTCTGTACTCTTCTCAAATAATGAGACACCGCGCTTCAACCCGATCTCCATCGCCGGCGCCCATGTCCGCGATGCCGGAGCAACGGCAGTCGAGGAGATGGCTTACACTCTCGCCAACGGGCTCTCTTATGTCGAGGAGTTCAAACGGCGGGGCGGCGACATAAACGCCTTCGCCAAGAGGCTGAGCTTCTTCTTCTATGTCCATATGGACCTCTTCGAGGAAGTCGCCAAATTCAGAGCTGGCAGGCGGCTCTGGGCAAAACTACTCTCAGAGCGCTTTGGCGTGACGGAAGACAAAGCATTACATTTCCGCTTTGGCGTCGTCTGCGGCGGGTCCTCGCTCACCGCTGCGCAGCCTTATAACAACATCGTACGCGTCGGTATCGAGACAATGGCGGCAGTCCTTGGCGGCGCGCAATCGATTTTCACATGCGCTTTTGACGAAGCCTTTCAAATTCCCACCGAGACGAGCGCCGAGATCGCTCTGCGCACCCAGCAGATCGTGGCCCATGAAAGCGGCGTCGCGCGCACCGTCGACCCCCTCGGAGGCAGCTTTTACACCGAATGGCTTACCGATAGGATGGAAGAGGAAATCCTGAAGGTCATGGGGGAAATTGAGGATTACGGAGGGGTCATAAAGGCGATTGAGGACGGCTATTTACAGGCGCGTATTGCGGAGCGTGCCCGCGAGCGCAAACAGGCAGTCGACGACGGGGAGCGGATAATCGTTGGCGTAAATATGGGAGAGCGTGAAAGCCGCGAGCAGGATAGCGGAGAAGTATTCCGCCTCGACCCCGAGGGTGTCAGACGTGTCATCGAAAAGTACGAGAGCTTACTCGACCGGCGTAACCAGGAGCAGGTGGACCGGTCCCTTTCCCGTTTGACCGATGCCGCCGCCAAGGATGATGAGAACGTCATGCCTTACCTCGTCGAATGCTGTCACGCCTATGTAACTGTCGGAGAGATGGTCACGGCACTAAAGCGTGAATGGGGTGAATTTCGTGAACCGATCAGGTTTTGAGAACCATGACCCTCGCAAAGAAACGTATCCTTATCGCTAAACCTGGCCTTGATGGGCACGATGTTGGAGCAAAGGTCATTGCGCTGGCACTGCGCGACGCCGGCGCGGATATCATCTACACCGGTCTCAGGCGCAGCCCTGAATATATTGTGAAGATCGCTATTGAAGAGGATGTCGACATGATTGGTCTGTCGATCCTTTCAGGCAGCCACAAGGAACTCGTCGATGAGGTCGTTGCCAAGCTCAAGGAGGCGGACGCCGACGATATAAAGCTATTTGTCGGAGGCACAGTCCCGGTTGAAGACCATGAGATTTTAAAAAAGGCCGGCGTCTCAGGCGTCTTCACCAGCGAAATGAAAATAGAGGCCGTGGTGGCAGAAATCCATCGGCAGCTTTCGGGAGCCACCTGACATGAGTGGGCCGCTTTCCGGCGTGCGAATAATCGAAGTTGGCCATATGCTGGCTGGTCCTTATTGCGGCATGCTACTCGCTGATCTTGGGGCTGAAATCATCAAGATCGAGGGGCCGGAGGGTGATATCGCACGGCACATAAGCCCGCATTTCGTTGGCCCTCACAACACCTATTTCTCAAGCCTCAACCGCAACAAGAAGAGCGTGGTCCTAGACCTTGGCACCGAGGCTGGCCAGAGCGCCCTGCACCACTTTGCCAAGGATGCACGCGCGCTCATCACCAATTTACGGCCCTCAGCAATCAAACGGCTTGGTCTCACATACAAGGCGCTCCGAACCGTCAACCCGCACCTCGTCTGTCTCGCCTTAACCGGCTATGGCCTCACCGGCCCCTATTCCAACTCTCCCGCCTACGACTATGTCATCCAGGCAATGACGGGTGTGATGATGCTCACAGGCGACCCTAACGGGCCGCCCGTAAAACCGGGCTACTCGGCAGTGGACAATTCCGCCGGCATCATGGGAGCGCTCGGGCTTGTCGCCCAGTTGGTCTCAGGGAACGGTCGCCAGATTGACGTGTCCATGCATGACGTGATGCTCTCGCAGTTGAACTATCTCGCGAGCAGTTATTTGAACGCTGGCGAAGTGGCCAATCGTGTCAAGGGCGGCGGCCATCCCTACATCGTGCCCGCCCAGCTCTTTCCGGCAAAAAGCGGCCATGTTGTGCTCTTCATCACCCATGACAAGTTCTGGAGACTTTTCGCCGAGGCGCTGGGCGAAGATGAGTGGCTGTCCGATCCGCGTTTTGCGACGATGGCCGCCCGCTCCGCCAATCGAGGTGTCGTCATTCTTGAGATAGCCAAACGTCTGCTCCAAGAAGATGCCGAGGCGTGGATCGAGAAGCTCGCGCCTCTCGGGCTGGTCATTGCCGCGGTGCAGAGCTTGTCCAGCTCTTTGGATGGTCCACTTACCGCCTCTCGCAACATGGTGGTGGACATTCCGCTCAATGAGGAAAAGCTGCGGCTGATCGCCAATCCCATACGGATTGAGGGCTACGAGGAGCGCTATCTTCCCCCCCCTCTCCTGGGTGAGCATAACGGGCTGATCGACCAGAGAGCCAAGATCTGATGAGTGGCAGACCCCCCATCCCACGGCGGAAGATCGCACGGGAATTGACCCACATCATCAATGCACCGGTCAGCGAGGTCTTATCCCAGATAGGCGGGGCAACATCACATGCAACCCACAGGATTGGGATTGCCGGCCCTGCCGGCGGCGGCAAAAGTACCTTGATCAGTGCGCTTGCCGCCCATCGTTTTAAGAATCGCGATGTTGAGACAATTGCCGTCCTGGCAATCGACCCGTCAAGCCCTATCAGCGGAGGCTCGATTCTCGGTGACCGGATTCGGATGGATGCGATCTCAGACCAGCCGGGGCTCTACATACGCTCGGTGCCGAGCCGAGGCGCCAAGAACGGACTCTGCGATAATGTGGTTAATCTTCTGGCGGCGCTCGACCGCCATCTTTTCGATGAGGTCATCCTCGAAACTGTCGGTATTGGACAATCACAACTGGACGTGCGTGAACTTGTGGGCACGGTGGTCCTGGTTGTACCGCCGGATGCCGGGGATTCCATCCAGGCGATGAAGGCCGGCGTTATCGAAATCGCCGATATTTTTGTTGTAACGAAATCAGAAAACCCCGAAGCACGTCAGATGGCGTCACAAATCCAGTCGGTGCTGGAATCCTCACGCGGCGCACGTGGCCTCTGGGATCCGCCAGTCATCATGACCAAAGCAGACGGCACCGGCGTCGCCGACCTTAGCGCTGCCATAGACAAGCATCAGGATTGGTCGAAAGAAGTCTTAAGTGAAGAAAAAATCGAGGCCCAGCGACGACGTTACCATTTGAAGGCCCTTGTTGCACGTCAGATTGATGAGATACTCACCGCTGAAAGCGACATAACAAAGGGCGATCTTCGATCTTCTTACACACGGCTCCTGAACAGCCTCAAACAATAGCGAAAAGATGACGCCAGAGAGGAAAAGACATGACCTTGAACTGCTT
>DEIT01000016.1:0-4400 GCA_002352635.1 Hyphomicrobiaceae bacterium UBA2767
GGAAAAATTGTCGGGCCGGTCGGGAACTACGCGTCCCTGCCCGATAGCGCCAAATGGATCCTGTGCGCCGGGATGTTGCTCGGCAGGCTCGAAATCTTCACTGTAATTGTTCTCTTCATGCCGACTTACTGGAAGGCGTGAAGCCAATCCAGGTCCACAAGGCGCGGGCCATACGACCCAAATCACCGCCAACGCCGATCAGGCTGGGGACGAGAATCAGCACCAGAACCGTCGCGGCAGCCAGACCGAATACCATGGTTATAGCCATTGGAATCAGAAATTGGGCCTGGCGGCTCGTCTCGAACAACAGCGGCGTCAGGCCGCCAATTGTCGTCAGTGAGGTGAGCAGCACCGCGCGCAGCCGGTCCTGAGAAGCGCCAACAGCAGCGTCCTCAAGAGTGTTGCCGTCACTCAGCCGACGCATCACCTGGGTTACAAGAATGATCGAGTCATTCACAAGAATGCCTGATAACCCAAGCAGGCCAATCAAGGAGATGATCGTAAGTGGATAGCCCATCAGCATATGGCCAAGAATTGCGCCGACGATACCAAAAGGAATGATGGCCATGACCGCGAACGGTTTTGCATAGCTTCCAAAAACCCAGGCCAGAATGATGTAGATGATGATGAGGGACAACATGGCGCCGAGACGCAAATCAGCGAAAGACTTTGAGCGTTCCTCCGCGCGACCCTTGAACTCATAGTGGAGCTTGTACTTCTGAGCCAGCGCGGGCAGAACCGTCTCGTCCAGTTTCACGAGAACTTCGGGGACCGATGTGACGCTTGCATCGATGTCACCTGTGACGGCGACGCTGCGACGACCGTCAACGCGCTGTATGATTGAAAAGCCGGACTTCTCACGTATTTTCACTACTTCGCTCAATGGAACACGGTCACCGTCCGGACTTCGCAAATAGAGCTGTTGCAAGGCATATGGGCCCGGAACCTCCTGCAACCGTTTCACCCTTACGGTGATCTCCTCATCACCGCGCGCAAATCGTGTCGCTACAGCGCCTTCAAATGCATTGCGCACCTGAATACCGACATTTTGCGACGTGAACCCGAGCGCGGATCCACGCGGCGTCACTTCCAGAATGAGTTCCTGGCGGCCATAGGGAAGGTCGTCATTGACGGCATTGAGACCGGGAAATGATGACAACTCATTTCTTAGTTCCAGCGCCGCCGCCTTAAGATCTGAAACCGGAGCGTCTTCTAGCCGAATGTCGATATCGCGACCGGGCGGGCCGCCACGTCGCTCGGTGATAACAATTTTTTCAACGCCGGGAACATTTGGCAATTCCGCTCGCCACGCCTGCACGACGTTTCGTGTGGGCAGACGGCGTTCTTCACTCGGCGTGAGTTGCACGTCCACTTTCGCCAGGTTCTCACCACGTGAGCGACCGCCGCTGCCGAGTGTCGTGAAGGCATTGACAATCAGCGGCTCCCTTTCACCACCGAGTTTCTTCTCGGTACTTTCGAGAGCCTGTTCAATCTGGCTCAGCGCCTCACGCTGTTCGGCACGCGGCATGCCGGCGCCAAAAACAATGGAGGCTGAAATGTTTTCTGACTCCGGTGATGGGAAGAAATGAAACTTCACCCGCCCGCCGACAATGAGGCCAATGCTGAGGATCAACATGGCAATCGTAAATGCGACGGTGGTGTAGCGCCATTCGTAGGCAATCGTCACCATCCGCCGGAAGGGACCATCACGGAACCGGTTGAGAACCGAGTCAAATGCCGCTCGGAAGCGATTTCCCCCGCGATCGATCTTTCCAAACCCGTGTCGCAAATGACCCGGTAGAATAAGGAAGCATTCAATCAAGCTTGCGATCAGCACTGCGAACACAACCAGTGGGATCGCTTCCATGATGTCGCCAATCCGGTCGCGAATGAGAAAGATCGGGAAGAATGCGGCTTGGGTTGTCAGCGTTGCAGCAAGCACCGGCATCAGCATCCGCGTCGCGCCCCGCTCGGCAGCTTCAATCCGACTGTCACCCATTGCCTGGCGGGTGGCGGTGTGTTCGCCCACAACAATGGCATCGTCGACAATAATGCCCAGCATCATGATGAGGGCGAACATGGAGACCATGTTGATGCTTTGCCCGCTCGCCCACATCACCGCGAGTGTAGCCATAAGCGCCACCGGGATACCCGCTGCCACCCAGAATGCGACACGCGCATCGAGGAAAATGAACAGAATGATGAGCACGAGCGCCAGGCCCTGCAGGCCGTTCTTGACGAGGATACCCAAACGCTGCTGAACAAACCGCCCGCGCACGTCATAAACAGATACGTTCAGATCCTTGGGCAGTTTTGACCGGATATCATCCATAAAGGTGGTGAGCACATTCATGGTCTTGAGCGTGTCCGCGGCCAATGCCCGTTGAACGCTCAGCTCAACGGCTCGACCACCTGCTTGTTGTCCAATTGCCTGATCGCGCTCAAATTCCGTGGAGATATCTCCTACTTCGTCAAGACGGATTTTCTCGCCGGTGAGCCCAGACCGCACTTCAATTTCCGAGATTTTTTCCGGCGTCTTACGCTCAGCGAGTGAGCGCAACTGCATCTCCACATCGCCTTCAAGAATGCCCGATGGCAGATCGCGGGTTTCCTCGCGTATCTTTGTGGCTATGTCGCCAAGCGACAACCCGAGGCGGCGCAATTCCTGCTCGCGAATACGGACCCAGATTTCTTCGTCTCGTGCACCGTTGAAGTTCACCTTGTCGATACCAGCAGCCAAAAGCCCGTCGCGGATTTGCTTGGCGTAGGTCTTGAGTTCCTTCTCGGTATAGGGTCCCGACACCGATATTTTCGCTACGGGCTCGAAAAAGGTGATGCGGGAAATGACCGGTTCCTCAGAGTCATCCGGCAGCGTAGTCACGCCGTCCACGGCCTGTTGCACATCGGATTGTGCCTTTTGCATATCGGTGCCGGCCTGAAACTCCATTGTGATGACGCCGGCGCCTTCGCGAGCGACCGAGCGCACTTCGTCGATCCCGTCGAGGAACCTCAGTTCCGGCTCCACAGCATCGAGAATGTTCTCCTCAACGTCCTCCGCGCTGGCACCGGGCCAGGCGACTGAAACGGTGATCTGCGGAATTTCGAGGGTTGGAAAAAACTGGGTGTTGAGTTTGGCAAGAGCAAAAAAACCAATTGCGATCATTGCCGCCATAAGCAGATTCGATGCGGTCGGATGATGCACGAAGAGTCGGATCAGCCCGTGTGCTGACGTTCTTTCTGTCACCACGCGATCAGCGCTCCTCGACGCGCAACCCGTTTTGCGCAGCGGACAGACGCGTGGTGATTACCTTCTCGCCCTTACCGATCTCTCCGCGCACGAGGATTTGATCTTCCGCCGCCCCGACCAATGTGACGGCGCGAGCCTTGAGCCGGCCGTCCTCAATCACAAATACTCGGTCGTTGCCATAGAGTGCCGTCGGCGGAAGACGTGTGACCTTGTCATAATTCCGGTCCGGCAAGCGGATCTCGACAAATGCGCCGGGACGGATCGGTGTTGGTTGATTGGGGTTTTCGAGCCTGGCATAAATCTCCACACCGCCTTTCTCCGCGGCGATTTCCGCACCGACCCGCTCAATGCGCGCCGGGTATTTGATGGGTTCATCGCCCACATGCCAGAGCACTTCGACGGGGCGGTTGATCAATGTTTTCTCACTGGAAACGATGCGGCCATATTGGCGGTCGGACAAAGTAAAACGCACGTCCACCCAGTTCGCGTCGATCAAGGTCGCAACCTGATCATTTGCGCCGACAATACGGCCCTTTTCGGCGGTAACATTCGTCACATAGGCATCAAACGGCGCTTCAAGGACGGTATCTTCCAAATTGCGCTTGGCCTGACGGACCTTCCATTCGAGCTGGGTGATTACAGCGCGCTGCTGTGCTGCCTTCGCCTGCTGAATCTCGAGGTTGTTGATGCGCTGCTCGAGGCCCTGCTTGCGTTCCGAAACCACCATACGCCGGTCATCGGCGGCTTTTTTCGATACGGTGCCTTTTCTTTCCAGGGGGATCGCACGCTCCAGATCACGTTGAGAAATCTCAAGCTGGGTCCTGGCGTGACTCAGCGCATCACGTTCGCTTTCAATGCCGGCTTCGATTTCACGGACCTTGGCACGCGCTTCCTCAAGCTTCGCCTTCGCTTCTTCAAGCGCGCCCTCATACTCGAACGGATCGAGACGCAAGAGCACTGCGCCCTGTTTGACGACCCCGCCTTCACGCATGTTGACCCCGGTTTCAAGCACTTCACCGGAAACCAGCGCGCGCAAGTCGACACGCCGTCCCGAAACAGCACGGCCATAGAGCGTTAAACTAGGCTGATAGGTGCTCACATCGGCTTCTACCACCCTGACCGGCCAAACTTTCTCCTGTTGAGGGCGCTGCGG
>DEIT01000016.1:4580-5276 GCA_002352635.1 Hyphomicrobiaceae bacterium UBA2767
TCGCCAGGATTCATCTTCCAATTATACGCGAAAACACGACTGAATCCGGCGCATAGTTTGGACCAGGTTCACGATTTGGTGGTTTTGCGCCTCAAAGCCAAGGGAAAACCCGCAAAAGGGTTGATTTAAAGCCATATCAGCCCTTGCGAAAAAATCGTGTCACGGCCATTTATACCCGCCTGCTCACAGTTAGGAGACACCCGTGGCCGCTCAAGTCCTGACTCCCAAGGAAATGCTGGAAAAACTGGTGTCATTCGACACAATCAGCGCAAAAACCAACATTCCGCTGATTGAATTCGTAGAAACCTACCTTTCGTCTCATGGCGTGGAGTCACAGCGTGTCCCAACAGCAGATGGCTTGAAGTCGAGCTTGCATGCAGTGATTGGCCCGGAGAGCGTGCCCGGCTTCGGGCTGTCAGGCCACACCGACGTCGTTCCTGTCGAGGGGCAGGCTTGGACGTCCGATCCCTTTACACTGACACAGAAGGGCAGCCGGCTCTTCGGCCGGGGCACCTGCGACATGAAGGGGTTTGTCGCATGCATCCTTGCGCATGTGCCCGCGTTCAAGGCGCGGACGTTGAAGACGCCAATTCATCTCTTGCTGTCGTATGACGAAGAGGTCGGATGCAAAGGCGTGCGTCCGATGATCGGCGAGCTTGGCAACCAACTCCCAGCCCCACGCATCGTCTTTGTCGG
>DEIT01000119.1 GCA_002352635.1 Hyphomicrobiaceae bacterium UBA2767
CCGCATGGGCACCGCATGGGATGTCGCCAACGCAGCTCTCTTCCTGGCGTCAGATGAAGCCAATTACATTACCGGCATAATCATTCCGGTTGACGGTGGTCTTCTGGGCAGGCGTGGTTGATACGAGAGCGGAGGGGTAATGCGGAGCCAGCGATGAACGCACCTGAACGAGCAGATATCTTTTTTCCGTTCGACAACAGTTATGCTCGGCTGCCCGACCGGTTTTTCGCCCGCCTCGACCCCGAACCGGTCTCCGCACCTCGCCTCATACGCGTGAACACGGACCTTGCCCATCTGCTCGAACTTGATCCGGCTCAACTCGCATCACCTGAAGGCATCGAGGTCCTCGCAGGAAACCGTGTGCCAAAAGGTTCCGATCCTCTGGCCATGGCCTATGCCGGGCACCAGTTTGGCAACTGGGTGCCGCAGCTGGGTGACGGGCGTGCAATCTTGCTTGGCGAAGTGGTCGGACACAATGGAATTCGCCGCGACATTCAGCTCAAAGGGTCCGGCCGCACACCCTTCTCGCGCATGGGCGATGGCCGCGCCGTCCTCGGACCCATCTTACGCGAATATATTGTGGCCGAAGGAATGGCGGCCCTCGGCGTTCCGACCACGCGCGCGCTGGCTGCCATTCTGACCGGCGAGAAAGTAGCGCGAGAGAAGTTTCTTCCAGGTGCTGTTTTAACCCGCGTCGCCCAAAGCCATATCCGTGTCGGCACGTTCCAGTTTTTCGCCTCGCGTCGTGATGACGAGGCACTGCGGTTGCTTGCCGATCACGTCATCGAGCGGCACTATCCAGACGCGGCCAATGCGGAGCGTCCTTACCTTGCCCTCCTGGAAAATGTCATCGCACGCCAAGCGGAACTTGTCGCACGCTGGCAATTGATCGGTTTCATCCATGGCGTCATGAACACCGACAATATGTCCATCGCCGGGGAAACCATCGATTACGGTCCTTGCGCCTTCATGGATACCTACCACCCCGAGACCGTTTACAGTTCGATCGATCAAATGGGCCGCTACGCATACGCGAACCAGCCGGGCATCGCCCACTGGAACCTCGCGATTCTGGCGCAATGTCTGCTGCCACTGCTCGATGAGAACCAGGAGAAGGCCATCGAGCCAGCGCAGGAAACCGTCGATAGGTTCCCCGGCCTCTATAATGATGCCTACCTTACAGGTTTGCGCGCCAAGCTCGGGCTGCGAGAAAAACGTGACGGTGACAAGGATCTGGCTGACGACCTTCTCAAGCGCATGGCTGAAAACGAGGCGGATTTCACGCTGACATTCCGCCACCTGAGCGATGCCGCAACGCTTCTGCCCACAGAAGCCGACGCGCCCGTGCGCGCGCTGTTCAACGAGGGAAACGCGTTCGATGCATGGGCCGAGTTGTGGCGCAAGAGGCTGGCACAGGAAGCCGGTGACGAGACCGAACGCGAGGCTGACATGCGCAGAGTCAACCCGGCCTTCATCCCGCGCAATCATCTTGTCGCCGAAGTGATCGAGGCAGCGGAAGAGCGCGAAGATTTCAAACCGTTTGAGGAGTTGATGTCCGTGCTGGCGACGCCGTTCGAGGGCCAGCCAGGCCGCGAACGATTTACGTTGCCACCGCGGCCGGAGCAGGTCGTGCGCCAGACCTTCTGCGGGACGTAGCTCGGAGTCTCATCCCTCCCGTCAATGCGCAAACCTGAGCGCAAAATGTGCTGATAAATGCATATTGGCCATTGCTTTCTTCATAACCTCCCTCATCGAACTGAACCGTATTCACAAAAAATGCTTCCTTCCAAACGGCATCATGGCGAACAGGAAACCTGCCGTATTTCTGATGTGACGATGCTCGGGAAAAAACAACCAGAAGTAGAAAAATTATCTCCTATGCACTCTGAATACAGAAATGCTTAACCTTAGCGTGTGCTTGCTGTCCGCATACAACCGTCCCGGTTTGAATTGAATGCATCGGATGAAACGGATCACAGCGAGGAGAATCCGGATCATCGCCAAGGAAGCCGAACACGCTGCTCCGCGCGCCATTTCTGCAGCATTCGCGATACTGACGCCACCTGCTCAAGTCAAGCTGAGCTGTTTGTTTCAATCCTGGAGGGGCAGAGCCCTTCTAATATAGAGCTTTACGGGGGAAAAACCCATGACATCCAAAGACACCGCAAAATCATTCAACCTTGTTGCTGCCTTCGCGAATATGAAGCTCAAGGTCAAGATCCTTCTCGGATTTTCTGTCGTGCTTGTGATGCTGGCCGCGGTATCCGCATATGGATATTACAGCTTCACCAAGGTGGCGCACAACGTGGAAGTTTATTCTGAAAATGTCGAAGAAGCGGCTCTGGTCGCCGAAATCGAGGTACAGTTCCTCAGCCTGGAAGTCTACGCCGTTGAATATGCACAGACGGGCGAATTGGCGCTCGCCGAAAAGGCGCAAAAGGTAAAAGAAAAACTGAACCATCTCATCACCGAGGCGATGAAACATGTGGTCGACCCGAAGGACACTGAGGTCCTGAAGGAAATCCAGCACGCCGCGGAAGTCTATGAGAAGGATTTTGACGAGTCAGTCCATCTCAACACTGAGTTCAAGACCCTCGTGGACGAGAAGCTCCATCCGGTCGGAGACAAATTTATCCAGGATCTCGATCACATACAGAAACTGTTCATCGCGGAGGGCAATGCCGACGCCAAGACCTTTGTGGATACAGCGATGCGCCAAACCCTAACGGCACGGCTTTATTCAAACACGGCTCTTGGTGCTTACGACAAAACTGCCTTTGACAAGGCTGAGCATGAATTCAGCCAGATCGGTGTCACGCTCAAGGCGCTTGGAAAGGCCGCCCATACGCCGGAGGAAATCAAGCTCCACAAGGAAATGACAGAGCTGCTGGCCACCTACAAGGCGAGCTTTGAAGCAGCTGCCGCGGATAAGCAGAAGCTGGACAAGCTTGTCCATGGCGAGATGGCCGAGCAGGCAGGGATTATTCTCAAGGACGCGAAAGCGCTTAGCGAAAAACTCGTCGCCAATGAGAACCGTATTCGCGAAATGACTTTCGGGGAAATTCAGACCGCGGAATACAGCATGGCTGGTGTCGGTATCGCCGGCGTGGTGTTTGGCGTCATAATTTCCTTGCTGCTGGGCACGTTCCTGTCCAGGCCAATTATCGGAATGACCGCGGCCATGATGCGGCTCTCGGATGGTGATCTGGAGGCGGAAATTCCGGCTCAGGGCCGCAAGGACGAAATCGGCGAGATGGCGGGGTCAGTTCAGGTGTTCAAGGAGAACGCAATCCGCAACAGGCAGCTCGAAGCCGATCAGGAAGAGCAGCAACGGCAAGCAGAGAAAGAAAAACGCGATCTCATGAACAAGCTGGCCGATGACTTCGACGCCAGCGTCGGCGGTATTGTCGAAACCGTATCGTCGGCTTCGGCTGAGCTTAACAGCACGGCTCAATCAATGGCCAGCATTGCCGAAGAGACGAGCAGCCAGGCCAATTCCGTTGCCGCGGCCTCCGAAGAGGCTTCGACGAATGTGCAGACAGTCGCGTCGGCAACGGAGGAGATGTCCAACTCCATTCGTGAGATCAACCAACAGGTCGCCGATGCATCTCAAGCCTCGAAAAAGGCGGTTGAGGATGTTGCGAATACGGCCACGCAAATAGAAACCCTTGCGGCCACGACCGACAAGATTGGTGAGGTGGTTTCCATGATCTCGGACATCGCCGAGCAGACCAATCTCCTTGCCCTGAACGCGACGATTGAATCCGCACGCGCAGGCGAGGCCGGCAAGGGGTTTGCGGTTGTGGCAAGTGAGGTGAAGGCACTGGCAAATGAGACGGCCAAGGCGACGGAAGGCATCTCCGAGCTTATTACCGAGGTGCAGGCCCAAACCAAGACGTCAGTTAGTGCAATTGCGGATATCGGTACGGTCATCACCCGGCTTGAAGAGACTTCGACCGCCATCGCTGCGGCAATGGAGGAGCAAGGCGCAACCACACAGGAGGTCGCCCGCAATGTCTCCGAAGCTGCATCGGGTACGCAGGAAGTTACAGCCAATATCGCTGGCGTGACCCAGGCCTCACAGGAAGCCGGCACAGCCGCAAGTCAGGTTACTTCCGCGTCAGCAGAACTTTCCAAGCAATCGGAGATGATGAAGACGGAGGTTGGCAAATTTCTCCAACAGGTCCGGGCGGCCTGACATCTGCCATATTGTTCAATTCGCTATCCAAGCCGGGCCCCAGAAATGGGGCCCGGTTTTTTTTGGTACGATTCCGGCCGGATGCAGACCTTGAGCGTTTTACGCCGTCAGATACCCCATAATTATTTCACGGACGTGTTTGCGCCGCGCCGCGAGCCATTCAGCATCCGTTAGATCCTCGCCGAAGGTGATCGAAAGGGTATGCTTGTTGGAAATGTGCAAATAGCTCAGCGAAAGAATGGAGATATAGAGCTGAACAGGGTCTACGTTTTCCCGGAAAGTCCCCTGTTTCTGCCCTTCGCGCAAAAGCGTTTTGATGGACTTCACCAACGGCATTGCGCGTTGCGGGACGACTTTGGAGCGGCGCAGGAATCTGCCCTGCTGGATGTTCTCAATACCGATCATATTGATGAACTCCTGATGTGAAAGCATGTGGTCGTAGGTAAATTCAAGCAGCGCCGCCATACCTTCCATGGGTCCGAGATGCAGGAGATCCAGCTTCTCTTCCTCCGCTCGCAATTGCGCATATACATGCTCAAGGACTGCTAGATAGATCCCCTCCTTGTTGCCAAAATAGTGGTAGAGCATGCGAATGTTGCATTCGGCACGCGCGGCTATTTGGGCCGTTCGCGCACCGCCGAAACCTTTTTCGCAGAATTCAGCAAGCGCCGCCTGCAACACCCTCTCACGTGTTGCCGCTGCATCGCGCCGGCGGTAAGGCACCGCTCTCGGCGGGCGGGTTTTCTGAGTTGCGGCGGCCATTCGAGCCATGCCTGTTCCCCTCGCTTGAGTGCTTCAGCGTGAATCGCATTGACTCCCAAAGCAACAAGTAAGAGACTAATTACTTACGAATTTAGGGTCGGAAACGCAATGGCGCCACAAGGAGAAACTTCCACAGACGTCAGATTTTAGCGGTTCTGTTTCTGTAAAACTACGGCTAACCGGTTTCAATCCTGTAGCCGCGTCAGAAAGTCCAGGGAGGAAACGATGTCAGTCACTTGCCCAATCTCGCGCCGCAATGTCCTTCGCCACGGCGGCAATATCGTCGCGGCCAGCGCACTCTTTTCCATATTGCCAACGATGGCGTCGGCAGCCAAGCCGGTTACTGTCGGCTTTATCTATGTGGGGCCGCGTCAGGACTTCGGCTGGAACCAGTCTCACTGGGATGCCGCCAAAAAGATCGCCAAACTGGACAATGTGAAAGTGGTCGAACAGGAAAACGTGCCTGAGACGGCTGAAGTCGAAAAGGTGATGCAAAGCATGATCCAGTTGGATGGTGCAAAGGTCATCATGGCAACCTCCTTTGGCTACTGGAAGAGCATCAAGAAGATGGCCAAGAAGTATCCGGATGTGCTGTTCACGCATATCGGCGCCATCTGGAAACCGGGCGATCCTGAAAACGTCATAGGCTATCGCGGTTATATGGAAGAGCCGCACTATCTGTGCGGCATCGCCGCCGGCCGGATGACAAAGAGCAACAAGATCGGCTTTATCGGATCCAAGCCGCTCTATTTCATCTTCAACAACTGCAACGGATTTATTCTGGGTGCCCGATCGGTAAATCCCAAAGTCAGCTGCAATGTTGTCATCACCGGCGAGTGGAACAACCCGGTCAAGGAGGCCGAGACCACCAACAGCCTCATCGATCAGGGCTGCGATGTCATCATCGCCAATGTTGACAGCTCCAAGGTTGCCATCGAGACCGCCGAACGCCGCGGCGTCTTCAGCTGCGGTTATCATTCCGATTGCAGCTCGCTTGCGCCCAAGGGGTTCCTGACAGGTGCTGAATGGAACTGGGCGTCGGCCGCCGACTTTGTCGAAGCGTGGCGGACGGGTGGAAAGTATCCGAATTTGCTGCGTGGTGGTTTCAAGAAAGACATGGTGGCGATCAGCCCGTTCGGCAATGCGCTTCCGCAAAATGTTCGTGAAGAAATCCTCAAAGCCAAGCAGGGTTTCATGGACGACAGCCTGAAACTCTACAAGGGACCGTTGAAGGACAACGAAGGCAAGATGATCCTCAATGACGGTCAGGTGATCGACAATGAGGATACGAAATTCAAGCTTGGCGTGCGCTTCTTCGTCGAGGGCGCCATCGGCAAAACCGGCCTGAACTAGGCACGGCTGCAACGGGGGAAGTCAAAAAAGCGCCGGCCCATGTCGAACACGGCTTTTTACCGGAGTCTGGAGGCGGTGGTTATCAACTCCGCCGCCTTCATTCTCACCTTGCTCGCCTTCGGCGTGTTCGTATCCCTGTTCGGCGTTAATCCGTTTGACGTCTATTACATTCTCTATCTCGGCGGCTTCGCCACGCAAATATCGATCGAGAGCACACTTACTCAAGCTGCCCCGCTGATGCTCACGGCCCTTTGCACCGCAATTCCGGCCCGCGCGGGCCTGTTGGTCATTGGTGGTGAAGGCGCGCTTGTGGTTGGCGGCGTTGCAACGGTTCTCGTCGGCGTTTGGCTGACAGACGTTCCTTTTGCAATCGGTGTTCCCATGATGGCGCTGGCCGGAGCCGCTGCCGGTGGCATTTGGATCGGTGCTGCTGGGGCCCTGCGCCAATATCGCGGCGTCAATGAAACTATCGCAACCTTGCTGATGAACTATATCGCGATCGCCACCATGAACCATCTGGTTTCCGGCCCGATGCGCGATTTCGATCAGGTACTCAAGGCATCGAGTTGGAGCATTCCCGA
>DEIT01000066.1:0-3457 GCA_002352635.1 Hyphomicrobiaceae bacterium UBA2767
GGCCAGCAGGGAAGCTGGGTCGGTGTCGTCTACGGCGTCAATGAACTGAGTTGCAGCCCCGTTGCCAAAGACCATGCTTATCAAGGTCCAGGCAAGAAAGGCTGGGTTCACAAGAAATTCCTGATCATCCTGGCGGGTTGATCAATTTGATCTGAAACAATTTCTCGCTAAATCTGACCGACCGTTTTCAGCTTGGCTTGGGGGTGTACTTCATGCTGCGACATCACCGGTGTCTGCGCACGGAAGCGCTCGATGATCTGGCGCACGAAGGGTCGGATGTGCGGGCCGGTCAACAGGACCGGCGCTTCGCCGGCTTCACCCGCTGCCTCGAATGCAATCCGTAAGTCCTTGATGAACTCTTGCAGGCGGCTCGGGACCAACGCCAGTTGGCGATCCTCATCATCGCCAATGAGGCTTTCGGCGAACTCCTGCTCCCATTGCGGAGAGAGGGTTATGAGCGGCAGATAACCGGTCGGTCCGGTGTAGGCGGCACAGATTTGCCGCGCGAGGCGTGTACGCACATGCTCCGTGATAGCCTGAACCGACTGTGTGAAGCCGGAAGCCTCGGCGATGGCCTCGAGGATGGTGGAAAGGTCGCGGATAGAGACCCGCTCGGCGAGCAGGGCCTGCAGTACGCGCAGGACAGCCGAAGCGCTGATCTGCGCGGGCACCACATCGTCGAGCAGTTTTCTGGATTTCTCGGGCAGCTTGTCCAGCAGGTCCTGCATGTTGCCGTAGGAGAGCAGCTCAGGCATATGTCCTTTTAATATTTCCGTAAGGTGGGTTGATACGACCGTGACAGGGTCGACGACGGTGTAGCCCTTGAACGCAGCTTCATCGCGCAGATTGGAGTCAATCCATGTGGCCGGCAGACCGAAGGTAGGCTCGGTTGTGTGGGTGCCCGGCAAGTCGATTTGCGCGCCCTTCGGGTCCATCGCCATCAGTTGTTCGGGGTAGAGGGCACCCTGTCCGGAATCGACTTCTTTGACCTTGATGATGTATTCGTTCGCCGGCAATTGCATATTGTCGAGGATGCGCACGGCGGGCATGACAAAGCCCATGTCCGCTGCGAGTTGACGCCTCAGCGCCTTTATCTGCTCAGTCAACTTGTCGGAATCGCCCTTGGGATCGTTGATCAACGGCACCAGACCGTAACCGAGTTCAATCCTCAACTCATCCATTTGCAACGTCTGGGAAATTGGTTCCTCAACAGGTTCAGCTTCCGCATCAACCGCTGCCTGTTTGACGTCGATTTCCTCCTGCATCAGATCCTTCTTGTTTTTCGTCGCACGCCAGGCGAGCCCGCCGGCAATGCCGGAAAGTGCAATGAAAGGCAACATCGGGATGCCTGGCAGCAAAGCCATGCCGCCCATCACGAATGACGACATGCCGAGAGCCTTGGGGTAACCGGAGAGTTGGCTGATGAGCGCCTTGTCGGCGGCCCCGTCGACGCCGGCCTTCGATACCAGCAGGCCGGCGGCGGTAGAGACTATGAGGGCAGGGATCTGAGAGACCAGCCCATCACCGATGGTAAGCAGGGTGTAGGTTTGGCCTGCATCCATCATCGACATGTCATTCTGTCCAACGCCGATGATCATGCCGCCGATTATATTGATGAACGTGATGAGAAGGCCGGCAATGGCGTCACCGCGCACAAACTTCGAGGCGCCATCCATGGCGCCAAAGAATGACGATTCATCCTCCAGTTTCTTGCGCCGGGTGCGGGCCTCGTCCTCATTAATGAGCCCGGCTGACAGATCCGCATCGATGGCCATCTGCTTGCCTGGCATGGCGTCGAGGGTGAAGCGGGCAGCGACTTCGGCGATACGGCCCGAACCCTTTGTGATGACCACGAAGTTCACGATAACCAGGATCGCGAATACGATGATGCCAATGACGAAGTTTCCCTGCATGACAAAGTTGCCAAAGGCCTGAATTACTTGGCCGGCGGCATCAGTGCCCTCATGGCCGTCGGTGAGGATCAGTCGCGTCGAGGCAAGGTTCAGCGCCAGCCGCATCATGGTGGCGATCAGCAGAACCGTGGGGAATGCAGAAAACTCCAGCGGCGTGTGAATGAAGAGCGCCGTCATCAAGATGAGAACCGCGAAGGTAATAGAGATCGCCAGCAGCAAATCCAGCATCATCGCTGGCATCGGCAGGATCAGCACCACCAGGATGGCAACAATGCCAAGGGCAAAGCCAATTTCGCCATGCCGCGCGGCATGTGCCAGATCACCAAGGCCGGTAACCAGAGCGTTTGGTTGGCCGGGGGCCGCCCCGGACGTCGTGGTGCTCGGAACCGGCCCCGCTGCAGTTGTGTCGCTCATGCCCTACGAACTCCCCGCAGCCGGGATGCCGGCTGGTCGAATTAGCTAGGCAATATTTGCCGCCCATATGGTTAGCGGAGGGTTAATGGACGTGAGGAAAGGCTCTGAAGCGCTTGAGTTTTTGTAAAACTGAGGTGCGGTTTGCGTAGTTTATGCATTCCAATCCGTATCGCGACGGAGGGCCATCGGAACTGACCGGCCTGCAACCCTGCCGACAATTGGAGCCGTCCGTTTTCGATGGTGCGGTCAGCGTGGCTGCGAAACTACACCAGAAGGTTGGAATTGAGAGTTTCGCAATAGCGGCGTGATGCGTTGCACCGACACCCGCCGGTTTTCCCTTTCGGCGTAAGGTGAGGGAATGACCGGATATTGTTCTCCATACCCTTGCGTCACCAGGTTTTGTGGCGATATGGCGTAAAATCGGGTGAGCGCTGAAGCGATTGCCTCGGCACGGCGGTCGGACAGTTCAAGATTGTACAACGCACCGCCCACAAGGTCCGTGTGACCCGAAACCATGAACACCTCCTCCGGGTTTCTCGCGATGATCCTGTGCATGGCACCGGCAAGATCTGCGAGCTTCGGGATCTCGTAGTTGTCGACCTGTGCGGAGTCCGTCGCAAAGGTTATGCTCTTCAGGTCAACGCGATTGAGCCTGCCATGCCAGTCTCCGTTTGTACGCATTTCACCCAGGCTGTAGGTGCGCTCGACGGGGACGGGTGGTGGCGCCGTCAAAGTTTGCTCCAACTCATAACCGGTTGCATGATCGGCATCCACGACTGCCCTGGGACCGGGATAGCGCGGGCGCGGTGGTAATGGGACAGGGTGGGGGTGAACCAGTTCCTGCTCGTTTTGAAGCGCGATAGCGAAGGCGGCGCCCTCTATAATTGCGGCAAGGGCGTCGTGACGGCGCGGCACGCCATAACGGCGGATATGTTTGCGCCTGGCGCGAGCCATTCGGGACCTGCGTGCCGCATTTCTGTTGCGTGCAATAGTTTTCCGGCGCGCCGAGGTTTTCTTGCGGCTGATGGATCTGTTTCCGACGCGCTTCTTCGCGGTCTTGCGCGCGGATGCCTTCTTGCGGTTGGCGGACTTTCCACCGTTGCGCTTTTTCGCGGCGGTTTTCTTGTTAC
>DEIT01000066.1:3502-10195 GCA_002352635.1 Hyphomicrobiaceae bacterium UBA2767
TTCTTTTTGGAGTTTTGCCGAGATGCCTTCTTTTTCGTCGCAGATTTCTTTTTCTTATTTGCTGCGGACACCGTCTTTTTCGCCGTAGATTTCTTTTTCTTGTTTGCTGCGGACGCTGTCTTTTTCGCGCCTTTTGGTTTGGATTTAGGGCCCGCTACTTTTTTTCTCGTCGAATTTTTTGAGGCTGCCTTCTTCGTATCCTTCTTCTTGACCACCTTCTTTTTGACGATCTTCTTCTGAGAGGCTGATTTCTTCTGCCCGGACTTTTTTCCAGCTTTTGCCGGGACGCCCGATTGCTGCGCCCCGTCCTTCTTTTGAGCAATGGCTGGCGAAGCTGCAGCAACTGCAAAGAGAACCATGAAAACAAATGAAAACGCGGCCATGAGCAGGTGAGTTTTTCGCTGAGCATGTCCTGAACTTGCGTGGCCGCTATCGGTTGCAATGGCTGCTTTCATCGTTTGTCTCCATCTTTGAACGCGCTATGGGCAAGATTGGAGGTGAGTATGAAACCAGCACACTGAACTCAGACGGAACATGCCGTTCATTCGTGGTTCATGTTTGAAGAGCGGGTTGGCACTAGGCGGTCCACTCGGCAGACACCACGTCGGAATTCAAAGTGTATTCGGGATCCACTTACACTTGAAACTAGGGCCTTTCTGATCGGTTGCATAAGCTAACTATCACAACCGCCCTGAATGGGCCGTCATTGTTTCCACACATTGCGATAGCTACCCTGAATACTTGGGGCCGACGCCTATATGGACAGCGTCGTGTTCGGTGCCCGCGAGTATCGCGCGGCACAAGTAGAGGGAGAAAGTCACATGAAACGCGCAGTCATGACTGCCGTCGCGGTAGCGGCGGTAATCGCATTTGGATTCTCACCAGCAGACGCCCAGTCGGCCTTTCCGCCGGCGCCACCGAAAGTCAGCCCCATCGCAGGAGCGATTGACTTTCATGTTCACTCGGCACCCGATGTCTTTGGGCGCAATGTCAGAGACATCGAGGTTGCGAAGGCCGCAAAACGTGCCGGTATGCGCGGGCTCGTCCTGAAAAATCACGTCACCAACACAGCCGACCGCGCGGCGCTGGTTATGGAAGCTGTGCCGGGCATCGAGGTCTTCGGCGGGATTGTGCTGAACAACGCCGTCGGTGGTCTCAATACCAACGCCGTTGAGTGGATGCACCGGATGGAGGGCGGACGCGGCAAGGTCGTCTGGTTTCCGACATTTGAATCCGACAACCACAAGAAAACACTCTCGAAGAGCGAAGGCATCACGCTTATGGAGGATGGAAAGCTTAAACCCGAGGTTGATGACGTGCTGAAAGTAATCGCTCGCGAGAATCTTGTTCTTCAGACCGGCCACGCAAAACCCGAAGTCACTCTTGCCGTGATTAAGCGCGCCAAGGAACTCGGCGTAAAGAACATCGCCGTGACCCACGCCATGGCGACCGTGCCGGGGCTTTCGATCGATCAAATGAAGGAGGCTGCCAAGGACGGCGCCATGTTTGAGCATGTCTATTTGAACGTGATCATGGGTCCCAATGCGGCCCATGGCTGGATGCGTCACTGGAAGCAGGTTTCAACCAAAGACATGGCCGCCGCGATCAAGGAGGTTGGTGCGGATCATTTTATTTTGTCGAGTGACCTTGGCCAGAGCGGTAATCCGATCCATCCCGATGGCTACAAGAAACTCGTCGCAGGACTAATGAAGGACGGAGTTTCGCAGGCTGATATCGATAAGATGATGAAGACGAACCCGGCGAAACTGCTCGGTCTCAACTGACCAGGTGCACCTCGACCGGAACGGAAATGAGCGCGGCTCTCGCGTTGCCCGAACCAGCAACGCGAGGGCGGTTGGCTAGCCGACTGCCGCGCGGGCTTCACGCGGTAACGGCACCTCGGTTCCTTCGTCTGAGTACTGTTTCAGTTTGTTCCTGAGCGTTCGAATCGAAATGCCGAGAATATTTGCCGCGTGGGTGCGATTGCCGAGGCAGTGACCAAGAGTTTCAAGGATGAGATCGCGTTCCACTTCCGCCACTGTCTTACCGACGAGCGTGCGGGTCACCGCTTCAGCGGTTTGCGCGGCTTGAGTTGCCGGGTCAACAAAGGCACCTGCTGCGTTTGCGGGCGCCCCATCAGGAGCGCGGATTGCTTCCGCCTCGATTTCTGCGCCGCTTGACAGCAATACCGCGCGGTGGATGGTGTTCTCAAGTTCGCGCACATTGCCAGGCCATGGGTTGGCCAGCAATTGCCTGCG
Source organism: Hyphomicrobiaceae bacterium UBA2767 (assembly GCA_002352635.1). Lineage (GTDB taxonomy): Bacteria > Pseudomonadota > Alphaproteobacteria > Rhizobiales > Methyloligellaceae > UBA2767. The sequence continues at coordinate 5,761 of DEIT01000066.1, forward strand.
TGCCTCCGTGGAGATGGCGCGACGCGGCGCACCGTTCGCTTCGGCATATTTCTTCGCAAAATGATCGGCGATCTCAAGAATATCCGTCGGTCGTTCCCGCAGCGGGGGCACGCGCAGGTTCACGACATTCAGCCGGTAGAGCAAGTCTTCCCGGAACGTGCCTTCGCGCACCGCTGTGGCAAGATCTCTGTTCGATGTAGCAATGATGCGGATGTTGACTCTGATTGGTTTTGTGCCGCCAACACGGTCTATGACGCGCTCCTGGATCGCCCGCAACAACTTGGCCTGAAGGCGCGCGTCCATCTCGCTGATTTCGTCAAGGAGAAGGGTTCCGCCATCAGCTTCCTCAAACTTGCCGATGCGGCGGGCGACCGCGCCGGTAAAGGCGCCTTTCTCATGACCGAACAATTCCGACTCGAGCAGGTTCTCCGGTATAGCAGCGCAGTTTACACTAATGAACGATTTCGATGCGCGGGCCGATTTGCGGTGGACGTGTCGCGCCATAATTTCCTTGCCGGTTCCAGACTCGCCGGTAATGAGAACGCTGGCATCTGATGTGGCGATCTGATCAGCCAAGGCTATTACCTGCGCCATCTTCTCGTCGCGATAGACAAGAGCATGGGTCTCGGCAACAACCGCTTCGAGTATCGCGGCGATGAGTTCCGGGTCCGGCGGCAGGGGGATATATTCTTTCGCGCCCGCCTGAATGGCCGCCACCGCAGCTTTCGCGTTGTGCTCGACGCCACAGGCGACGATTGGCAGATGGATGTGCTCGGCGTCAAGCCGATCGACCAGGTCTGCAATATCGTTATGCACTTCAACCATAAGCAGGTCTGCGCCGTGCCCCGAACGCAGATCTTTCATAGCGGTGTCGATGTTGGGAGCGTGGGTTACCTTTGCGCCGCGATCCATTGCGATCTTGGTCGCCGTAGTCAGCTCGCCATTCAGGCAGCCGATTATCATCAGTCTCATTGCCGTCTCCTATTACGTCAGGCGGCGCGCCAAATCGCCGCCTCAGTCGTCCTAATTGCTTTCACCCTTTATGATTTCAGTCATGGTCACGCCGAGCCGGTCCTCGACCAACACAACCTCGCCGCGTGCCACCAGTCGGTTGTTGACAAAGATATCGATCGCCTCGCCAACCTTGCGGTCAAGCTCCACGACATCGCCTTCATCCAGCTTAAGTAATTTTTCCACTTCAATATTTGTCCGGCCGAGTACGGCAGAGATGTTTACCGGCACGTCAAACACCGCTTCGAGGTCTGATGCGGTGCGCACATCACCCTCAACCTCTGCCGCCACAACTTCGCCAGGTGCATCGTCCTGTGCGGCATCAGCCACCGGCGCCTCGGGGGGCTTTTCCTGCTGCGCAAAGTCGGTAAGTTCGACGTCTTCGCCGCCAACCTCTTCGCTCATGTCGTTTCTCCTGGATCAGTCGCGCTTGTCGCGTTGAAGTCGGTTTGCGTCAGGCCAGCTGGGGGGTGAGCTGGTATGGAATTTTCAGATAAAGCGGGTGTTTGCAGGTGTGCTGCTTGCCCTTGTTGAGGAATTGATCCGGCAGGTGCGCCCAGCCGGTCGAGGTGGCGCCGGACGATTTGCGTAATCGCACTGCGCTTCTTGTCGATATCAAGCGCTATTCCGCCATCGGCCCATTGCACGACGCAATTGCCCTGTTTCGTCTCTGGGTCACCGAGGACAACGATGTTTCCAGTGAAGCCTCGTTCCGTGGCGACAGAGGTAACCAGTTTCTGAACACCGTCGACGAGCATATCGTTGACGGTGAGAGCGATATGCGGTGCGTCGTCCATATGCTCCAGTGCTTCTGTAAAGAGTGACTCAAGATTGAGCTCAGGAGAGCGTGCAATCAATTCCTCGGCGAGTACGTTAGCGGACAGGCTGCCAAGCTCGATTGCGTCGCCGCGAATGCGATCGCATTCACTTTCCAGGCCGGCAGCGATTTTTTGCGCGCTTGCCAAAAGGTTTTCTACCTGCAGCCTCATGTCAGCCTCGAGGCTCTTGCGCGCTGCTTCTTCACCTTCCGCGCGACCTTCCTCATAGGCCGTGCAGCAGGCTTCTGCCATTTTGCGCTCCCATTCGTCCTGCAATTGACGATGGGCAACGGCTTCTTCGGACTCTGTCCCCTTTACGGGAGCGTCAAAAGTCCGGTCGAACAGGTATCTTGCTGCTTCAGCCACAACCATTCCTAGTAAACGAGTTCATCTTCTGCGCCCGACTTGGCAATGACGATGTCACCCTTGGCCGCAAGGTCTTTTGCGGTGCCAATCATTTTGGTCTGCGCGTCATCGACGTCTTTCAGGCGAACCGGTCCCATGACTTCCAGATCGTCGCGCAGCATATTTCCAGCCCTGTCGGACATATTCGAAAAGAAGAATTCTCGAACTTGTTCTGTACCGCCCTTCATTGCCAGTTGCAGCACATCCTGATCGACATTGCGCAGCAACGTCTGAATGCTCGCACGATCGAGTTTGGTGAGATCCTCGAATGTGAACATGAGGGTCTTGATGCGTTCCGCCGCTTCCCAGTCGGATTCTTCAAGCGAAGACAGGAAGCGTCCTTCTGTTTGGCGATCAAAATTGTTGAATATCTCCGCCATAAGTTCGTGCGCGTCGCGTTGGCGTGTCTGCGACAAGTTGGAGATGAACTCACTGCGCAGCGTATGCTCGATCTTTTCCAGGACCTCGCGTTGCACGGAACCCATCTTGAGCATTCGTTCCACCACTTCGAGCGAGAATTCATCGGGAAGTAGGGACAGAACGCCCGCGGCATGTTCGCTTGCGATTTTTGAGAGGACGACGGCCACAGTCTGCGGATATTCGTTCTTCAGATAATTGGCGAGAACAGCCGGCTGCACGTTGGAGAGCTTCTCCCACATGTTGCGGCCGGCGGGCCCCCGGATTTCTTCCATGATGACCTGCAGCCGATCTGATGGCAGGTACTCGGAAAGTAATTTTTCCGTTGAAGACGTGGTGCCCAGAAGAGCGCCGGCGAGCGACATCTTCGAAACGAAATCCGTCAGCAACGAGTGCGTGACATCATTGGTGATGTTTCCGAGTTCGGACATTGCGACTGATACGGAAACCACCTCGTCGTCACTCAATTCGCTCCAGACGGGCTGACCCCATTCCGAACCAAGCGCCAGCATCAAAACCGCCGCTTTCTGAGGTCCCGTCAGCGATTCAAGGTCGACATCCGCTTTGCCGGGATCTGCGTCGCGTTGCTGCGATTGCGCCTCGGCGAGCACTTTTTCAATATCTACTGCCGGTGTTGCCATATCTGTCTTGCATCAAGCCGTTTGCTGGAGCCAGTCACGGACAATTGTGACGGCCTCGTCGGGGTTGGTTTTGATGGTTGCGCCAACTTCCTCCACAGCTTTTTGCTGCACTTCGCCAATGGCGCGGGCGTTCTTCAAGGCTTCGGATGTTTGATTGGTGGGAGGCGGAAGCGCTAATCCTTCCTCATCGAGAAGTTGACCATCGGGCGCTGCAAGTTGCGGCGCGCCTTGGCCAGTGTGATTTTCCAGAGCCAGCGCGGACTCATCCGGCGTTACGATCCGTCTTACCAGTGGGCGGACAATCAACAGCAGCACGAGCAGAGAGACGATGCCAATCACCGACATTTCAGCCATGGCGAAATAGTCGCTCTTTGACATGGACATCATGGATTCCAGCCAACCCTGTGGTCCACTGTCGGCCAATGCGGGCGCCTGTACGTCGGCGAAGCGCAGATTCACAACTTCAACCTGGTCACCTCTATCCTTGTCGAAGCCTATGGCAGAGCGCACGAGTGCGGAAATCTGCTCGAGTTGTTCCTCTGGCCGAGCCGCATAACGGATGGTGCCATTGGCATCTTTTTCATAGATGCCGTCTACGAGAACCGCGATAGACAGACGCTTGATGCGTCCTCCTTCGGCGATCTCCGTCTTCGTGGTCCGCGAAATCTCGTAGTTGATAACTTCTTCGTTCTTGTTGGCGCTCTCCTGCTGACTGCCCTCAGTTCCAGGCTCCGCATTTGCGGCAGGGAGTTCATTGCCGACGGAGACTCCGTCATTGCCTGTCGGGGAGGACGTGCTGGAACTTTCCTCTCGCAGCTGGGTTGAGCGTACAACCTGACCATCCGGGTCGTAGACGTCGGTGGTTTCCGTGACCTTGGAATAATCCATTTCCGTAGACACACGCACCCGAACGCGACCGTTCCCGACAACGCTTGCCACGATGTCCTCGATTTCAGAACGCATGCGCTGCTCGAGAGCCTGATGACGTTCTTCAAATTCAGTGGCGCCCGGCTGATCTGCGTCCCCACGCCCGTTTGCCAGCAGGCGCCCCGCTTCGTTCACAATTGAAACGCGGCTTGGCTTCAGGCCGTTTACCGCCGAAGCGGACAGGTGCTGGATCGCCTTGATCTGACCGCCATCGAG
>DEIT01000029.1:0-6944 GCA_002352635.1 Hyphomicrobiaceae bacterium UBA2767
GTCGGCGATGCGCTTGATGGCATCCTCGATGATCTTGCGTACGTCCGGGTGACTCGTCTGCCCCAGATACCCAAGGCCGGCCGAGAGATCACCGGGCCCGACAAAGACACCGTCAACGCCTTCGACAGCCGCAATTGCATCCAGATTGTCGAGTCCCAGCTTGGTCTCGATCTGCACCAGCACGCAAATCTCTGCCTCGCATTTCGTATGATAGTCGTCGACCCGCCCGAAGCGGGATGAGCGCGAGGCGGAGGCATAGCCTCGCACGCCCCTCGGGGGGTAGCGCGTATAAGCGACGGCGTTCTCGGCTTCTTCGCGCGTCTGAACAGTTGGAACGAGCAGAGTTTGCACGCCAGCGTCGAGGAACCGCTTGATCATCACCATGTCATTCCAGGGCGGTCGAATGATGGGGTGCGTATTGTTTTCCATCATCGCTTGAAGCTGGCTGTACACCTGCGGCAGTTCGTTCGGCGAATGCTCGGTGTCCAGAAGGAGCCAGTCGAAACCTGAGCCGGCAAGAATCTCAACCGATACGTGGCTGGCAAGAGAGCTCCAGAATCCGATCTGACGTTGGCCGGCCTTTATGGCGCGCTTGAAGTGATTTGCAGGAACCTCCACAGGGCCCTCCTCATTGTTTTTGTTTTCCCCCGCGAGCATCCAAACAGCTGCACGCGCAATCAGAATTTATCAACAAACTTTACAAATCGGCAAATAGGGAATGTGTCTGACCTAAACTTAAGTGTCTCTGTTCCGGTCAATGACGCGCCGGCGCGACTGACCAAGATGGAAATGCATTGCCACTTCAGCCGCTTCCGTTTCCTGGGATTGAATTGCTTCAAGAATGATCGTGTGTTCATTCAACACCTGCCGCATGCGTGCGCGCGAACCAGTGCGTGTCAAATTCAGAGACACATCCATGAAACCAGTAATGGATTCATGGATGTGCTTCAAAACCTCCGGGAAAAACTCATTGCCTGCGGCCTCGGCGATCGAGGCATGGAAAGCGATGTCGCTGGCCATTGTGATATGTCCGGTCTTTACGTCCTCGCGAAGCCTGTCATGGGCTGCCTCAATCCGTGTCAGTTGCCGGCCGGTTCGCCGCTCAGCTGCCAGTTTCGCCGCGGCTGCCTCCACTGGGATACGCACTTCCAAACACCTCAAAAAGACTGCCAGTTCGGCAGAGTTGGCAAAACTCTTCAGCCGGTCAACGGGGCGGCGTTGCACGTATGTGCCGCTTCCCTGCCGCGCCTGCAGCAGGCCGTCCGCGCGAAGTTGGAGCAGTGCATCCCGAACCACCGGCCGAGAGACGCCGAACATCGAACAGATATCCTTCTCCGGGGGAAGCCGGTCGCCCTCCTTCAAGCGCCCGGAAACTATCTGATCCAGGATTTGCCCATAGAGTTGGTCACTCAGACGCTGCCGCCGACCGGGAACGAGCACCAACGGTGCAGCGCCATCACCGTCCGGCGCTTCCTGTGGGGCCAGGGCTTCATCGCCCGGTTCTGAAAGGTCATCCTGCGAGATCATGGTGTCACGCGTCTGTTCTTGTTCACGGCACCACAATAGCGAATGCGTTGCAATTTGTCATTTAAGTTGACGACTTGGCAACTCTATCATTAGATGTCGTCAAGCGGGTACGTCTCAAGAACCACCCGCTGCAAAATGAAAAATGACCCTTTTGGAGGAATCGTTAGACGAGGGAGTCTACTCATGAAGAAGTTGTTCAAAGTTCTGTTGGCCGCCGCGCCGCTCGTTCTCGCGGGCAACGTGGCCGTCAAAGCTGATGAATTCGTCCGCATCGTTTCAGGTCCGTCCGGCGGAAGTTGGTATCCGCTTGGCGCCAAGATGGCCGAAATCTTCGGCAAGATCGGAGGAATTTCCGTGTCCAACGGTCCTGGCGGTGGTGTGGGCAACGTGCTCGACGTCAACAAGAAGGAAGCCGAACTTGGCTGGACCTATGGCCACACTGCGTTTGACGGAATGAAAGGCAATGCGCCCGTTTTCAAGAGCACGAACCCCAACATCCGCCATCTGGCTACCTTCTACCCGGCGGGTCTGCAGACGGTGGTCCCGTCCAAGTCGGACATCAAGACCTATGCCGACCTCAAAAACAAAAATCTGAGCCCTGGCAAACTCAAATGGTCAGGCTACGCCGCTGCGAAGCTGATCTTCGACAAATACGGTTTCACCGTTGAGGACGTGAAGAAGAGTGGTGGAACGATCCATCACGTCGGCTATTCGGACTCCGTGTCGCTGATGAAAGACGGACATATTGACGCCTTCACGGCACTTACGAGCGTGCCCCAGGCCTCTCTTCTGGACCTCGAGTTCAGCCCCGGCGTCCGGTTCATTGGGGTCGAGAAGCCGATCCTTGATGGCATCCTGAAAGACAACCCGGGTTACATCGAACTCAACATTACGAAGGACGCCTACAAGAGCGTATCCAACCCGGTTCCCACACTTGGCGCCGTGACAATCATGGTCGTGAACAAGGACGTTCCCGATGAGGTTGTTTACAACATCACCAAGGCCCTTTGGGACAATCACGCCGAACTCGCAAAGGTGAAGAAGGTGTGGAATTCGGTGAAGCTTGAGAATGCTCTGCTTGGCGCCGCTCTTCCCGTGCATCCGGGCGCGAAGAAGTTCTACGACGAAAAGGGCATAAAGTAGCAGCTTGATGTAGGCTGTTGCCGAGACGCTTTGGCGCGGCGGTGTAAGCCGCCGCGCCACCTTTTAAAAAATGGTCGGATGCGCGCTGACCGCGAGCTCCGTGCCTGCGTTTCCGGGGTTAAGGGGGATCCCGTTCATGGCGAAAAAGCGGGCACAAAAGCCCCAACGGTTGATTTACGAGGAATCGCGCAACTATACGGTGCTTGAGCACGCGCTGATGGACCGGACCTTCGGTCTCATTAAATGGTTGGCGCTCATCGTCTCAACACTGGCGATCGCGTTGGCGCTCTTTCATCTCTTCGTCGCCGTTTTCGGCACGCCCGAATCCCGTTCCTTCCGCTCCACTCACCTCACCGTCATGATGGTGCTGGCGGTTCTCTTGTTCCCGCTGGCACGAAAAAACTGGAATGAAAAACCGGTAACGCAGCTGCAATGGGCCGCATTCAGTTTCGACGTCCTGCTCATCTTTCTGGTCCTCGCCATTCAGGTCTACACCATGTGGGATATTGCGGAATTCTCACAACGCGAGGGAGAGCTGATTACCAGCGATCTGTGGATGGGGTCGCTCCTGATCCTCCTCGTCATGGAGACAACCCGGCGCGCTGTGGGACTGCCGATGGTGATTGTCACGGCATTCTTCGTCGTACACGCGCTTTATGCGAACTACTTTTTCGGTTTCCTGTACGGACCGCCGACCTCCTTCACAAAATACATCGACGTGTTGTTTATCCGTACCGAAGGCATGTTCGGTATCCCGATTTCTGTGGCCGCGACCTTCATCGTGCTGTTCATTATATTCGGCGCAATCCTGATCCGCACCGGTGCCGGACGACTGTTTATTGACCTGGCAATTGCCCTGACGGGTCACCGGCTCGGTGGTCCGGCCAAGGCTTCGGTTGTCGCCAGCGCATTTCTGGGAACGGTTTCAGGTTCGGCAGTCGCCAACGTGGTGACGACGGGATCGTTCACGATTCCCCTGATGAAGCGGCTCGGTTATCGGGCAAAATTCGCGGCAGCAGTTGAGGCGTGTGCTTCGTCCGGCGGCCAGATCACGCCTCCCATTATGGGTGCTGCCGCCTTCATTATCGCCGAGTTCATGCGGGTGAGTTATTTCGCGGTGATCACGGCCGCCATCATCCCCACATTCCTCTATTTTACCACCGTCTATTTCATGGTCGACATCGAGGCCGACAAGGATGGCATCGCCCGGCTCGATCGCCGTTCGCTGCCGCGCGCATGGGATATCGTCAAAAAAGGCTGGCACCAGATTTTCACGCTCGTGGTTCTGGTCGGCCTACTCGCGATCGGTTACTCGCCAATGATGGCTGCGTTCTGGGCGATCGTGTCGCTGGTTGTGCTCAGTTTCCGCGAAAAAGAGACACGGATGAGTCCGGTCGACCTGTTCGCGGCCCTTGAATCGGGTGTTCGCAGCGCTATGCCTGTTACCGTCGCCTGTGCATGCGCCGGCATTATCATCGGATCGATATTCGTATCCGGTCTCGGGTTGAAATTCACCAATGAGGTCATCGGCCTGTCAGGCGGCAATCTGTTTATCCTGCTGATACTGACCGGCATCGCCGCGATTATCCTTGGCATGGGAATGACGACCACGGCGGTCTACATCACGGTTGCAGCGCTGATAGTTCCGTCGCTTATTCAACTCGACGTTGTGCCCATGGCGGCGCATCTCTTCGCGTTTTATTTTGGTGTCGTTTCCACCATTACACCGCCTGTCGCACTTGCGTCATTCGCAGCCGCAGCGATTGCAGAGTCACCGCCCATGGCCACGGCAGTTGAATCTGCCCGTATCGGTATCGCCAAATATCTGGTGCCATTCGTCTTCGTTTACAGTCCCGCCCTTCTCTTTGAGGGACCGATCTGGCTAACGGTCATTTCAACCGGCTTCGCCGTTGCCGGTCTCTGGGGGCTCTCGGTCCTGCTTGAAGGGTGGTATCGCGGGCCGATTTCTCCAGTTGTCAGACTGTCGGTCGGGGTCCTGTCGATCATGAGCCTGATGCCGCCAATGGTGCCACTATTTGAAGGCGTTCCGGGATACATCATACCGGCGGTCGGCCTCATTGGTCTTTGTCTGTTTGTCGCCTCCCGTCGTGGGCTCATTCCACAGGTGGCGCGATGAAACTGAGCGACATCTTTATTGGCCGACCGGTCTACTGGGCAATCTGGGGAGTCATCATCCCCATCCTCACGGTTCTCGGCGTTACGCACCAACATGTCCGGGAATTCGTTCCGTTCCAATTTGCCGTATTGGGATTGGCTGCTTTTGCCGTTGGCACGATCGTTTACTGTTACAAACCAGGCGAACGGATCACACGCGAACCCCTTGATGACGAGCCGCCTTCGGGCGAATGACCAGCAGTGGCCGGACCGAAAACCATGAAACCAGAAGACTTGCGGAGCTATCGCTGGCTCGGACCCGATGATTTGCGCGCTTTTGGTCATCGTTCACGCGCGATGCAGATGGGTTATTCGCCAGAGGATTGGACCGGCAAACCGGTGGTTGGCATCATCAATACATGGTCGGACATCAATCCCTGCCATGCCCACTTCCGCCAGCGTGTCGGTGATGTAAAACGCGGTGTCTTTCAGGCTGGCGGCTTCCCGATCGAGCTGCCCGCGCTTTCGCTTGCTGAGCAGTTCGTCAAACCGACGACCATGCTTTACCGCAACATGCTGGCAATGGAGGTGGAGGAACTCATCCGATCCCACCCCGTGGATGGCGCGGTTCTGATGGGCGGATGTGACAAGACTACGCCCGGCCTGCTGATGGGCGCCACGAGTGCTGGCGTTCCAGCGATCTACATACCTGCCGGGCCAATGCTGAGAGGCAATTGGAAAGGCAAGACGCTGGGGTCCGGATCTGACACCTGGAAATACTGGGACGAACGGCGCGCCGGCAACATTTCCGCCGAAGACTGGCAGGAGCTGGAAGGCGGCATCGCCCGCAGCCACGGCACCTGTATGACCATGGGAACAGCGAGTACCATGATGGCCATTGCCGAGGCCCTCGGTATGACACTGCCCGGCGCCTCATCGATCCCCGCACCCGACGCAGGCCATCCGCGTATGTCGGCGGCATCAGGCAGGCGAATTGTCGAGATGATCTGGCAAGACATAAAGCCCACACAAATCCAGAGTCGCGAAGCTTTTCAGAATGCCATCGCAGTGGCCATGGCAATGGGCTGTTCAACAAATGCCATCATCCACGTCATCGCCCAGGCGCGCCGCGCGGGCCATGATATCGGCCTGGACGCGTTTGAGACTGCAAGCCGGAAAATACCCGTTCTCGCCAATGTCCGCCCGACCGGCGAAACCTATCTGATGGAGGATTTCTACTATGCGGGCGGCCTCCCTGCACTCATGAACCGCATCCGGAATCACTTGCATCTTGAGGTCCTCACAGTCTCGGGGCGCACGCTCGGTGAAAACATCGAAAGTGCCGAGGTGTATAATGACGACGTGATCCGGGACGTGTCGAACCCGGTCTTTACAGGCGGTGCGCTTGCTGTGCTCAAGGGCAATCTGGCGCCCGAGGGCTGCGTTATCAAGCCGGGCGCATGCGAAGAACGCCTGCGGAAGCACATCGGCCCGGCCCTTGTCTTTGACGACTATCCATCAATGAAAAAGGCCATTGAAGATGAAAATCTCGATGTGACTGCAGACCATGTTCTGGTGCTCCGCAATGCGGGACCGCAAGGGGGCCCTGGCATGCCCGAGTGGGGCATGCTGCCCTTACCTGTAAAACTTGTGAAGCAGGGCGTGCGTGACATGTTGCGCCTTTCGGACGCGCGCATGAGCGGCACGAGTTATGGCGCATGTGTTCTCCACGTCAGCCCGGAGTCCTACATTGGCGGACCACTGGCGCTCCTGAAGACCGGTGATCTGGTTTCAGTCGATGTCGACGCACGGCGCATTGATATGCAGGTGAGCGAGGAGGAACTTGAAGAGCGCCGCGCTGCATGGACCCCACCGCCGCCGCGATTTGAACGCGGTTATGGCTGGTTCTTTTCCAAACATGTCCGTCAGGCCCATGAAGGCTGCGATTTTGATTTTCTTGAAACCAGTTTCGGTGCACCGGTAGGCGAACCGGATATATTTTGAGGCACCCCGAAGTTGCCACGAACCAAAATGACCAAGAACAGCATAGGTCCGGAAAAACAGTCTGCATTCGCCTACCTCGACCGCAACGCAAAGCAGATTGCGCTGCTGTCAGACAATCTGTTCTGGTTCGGTGAACCGAGCCTGCAGGAGTATGA
>DEIT01000029.1:7043-18778 GCA_002352635.1 Hyphomicrobiaceae bacterium UBA2767
GAATATGACGCGTTGCCGGAGAACTCACAAGAACCAGGTATTTTGGAGAAACGCCCTATTATCGAAGGCGCGCCGGGACATTGCGAGGGACATCACGCCAACGCCGCGGTCATGGTGGCCAGCGCCCTGGCGCTCAAGCATGTCATGGAAGATCACGGCATCAAAGGGACACTGAAAGTGTTCGGCGCACCTGCCGAAGAGCTGGCCCTCTCGCGCCCCTATTTCGTGCGGGACGGATATTTCGACGATGTGGATTTGGCGTTTCACAACCACATCGGAACGGATTTCCACACGGAATATGACGTCGTGCAGATCGGCTGCCTCGCTGCCGACTTTACCTTTCATGGTGAAACCGCGCATGCGGGGCTGGCACCTTGGCGCGGGCGCGACGCGCTCGATGCTGTCGTATTGATGGATGTCGGTCTCGCGCAGTTTCGCGAGCACATGGAGCCCATGATGCGCGCCCACCGGGTCATTACGCACGGCGGCATTCAGCCTAACATCATTCCCGACATGGCGTCCGTGTGGTGGATGTTCCGTCATCCTGAAGCGGTCGGCGTCAAGGCACTGTTCGATCAGGCAAAAAACATCGCTGAAGGCGCCGCTCTCATGACCAAAACGCGCCTTGAGGTTAATGTGCGTAGCGCCGTGTGGCCGCTACGCTGTAACCAGACCATGGCAGACGTCATGCAGCGCAGTATCGAGGCCGTCGGCATGCCCGAATGGAGCGATGAGGAACAGGCATTTGCCCGCGACGTGCAGACAGCAGCAGGTGAGCCGATGGAAGGTTTGCCGGAAAGCGTGACACCCCTCACCGGACCGGGACCGATGATCGGCGCCTCAAACGATTGCGGCGATATTTCCTGGAAAGTGCCCATGGGCCGTGTCTGGTTTCCAGGTTCCGTGCCGGGCGTTTCATTCCATAACTGGACGGCAGGCATACCGCTGACTTCCAGCATCACCCATAAGGGAGCGCTCGCCGGTGCAAAAGCATTGACCAGTGCGACACTCGATTTTTTCATGGAGCAGGCGTTGGTTGACGAAGCCAAACGCACCTTCCATGAGGAACTGGGCGGCATTGCCTATGAACCAATGTTGCCTCCCGATCAAAAACCTGACCTAACGGTCAACAAGGAGCTGATGGAACGCTTCCGGGACCCCATGCAGGCCAGTTATCTTTCAGAAAAACCAGAATTTGTTTGAAGCGAGCCTGCGAAGATCGACGCGACGTGACAGATAAAAAACAAACTCAGTCTGACGTGGTGATCGTCGGTGCCGGTGTTATCGGAATGTCGGCGGCCGTCGCCCTGCAGAAACGCGGGCTTTCCGTCACGGTTCTGGACCGCAAGGGCGTTGCTGCGGAGACCTCGCGTGGAAACGCTGGCGCGCTGACCTTCTGCAACAGTGAACCGCATAACTCACTATCCGTTATTCGCAAGGTGCCCGGATGGTTTCTTGACCCGATCGGGCCCTTTGCGATCCCAATCCGCTACGCCTTGCAGGCATCCCCCTGGCTCATACGTTTCCTGAGCGCGAGCCGACCCTCGCGCGTCGCGGAGACAAGCAGGGCACAGGTCGCGCTCATGGAGTTCTGCCGCGATGTCCTGCCGGCATTCTCGAAAATGGCTGGCACGCACAATCTGCTTCACCAGGACGGCGGGCTTGAAATTTATGACACAGAGAAAGAATTCAATGCCGCCCTGGGGGTCTGGGAGAAACGCCAAGCTCATGGTTTTTCGTTCGAGCCCGTGCGAGGTGCGAAGTCAATTTCAGATTATCAGCCAGGCCTCAATCCGAGATTTGAGCGGGCGATCTACACCATGTCCTGGCAAAGCGTCTCCGATCCACTCGATTATGTCGAGACGTTGGGTGAAACATTCCGGTCCCGCGGCGGCGGCATTGAAATCGTTGGAGTGGAGGCACTCGCGGGCAGACCCACCGGATGCGACATTACGCTGAGTGATGGTCGCACATTGTCCGCCAACCATGTGGTTGTATGCGCGGGGGCATGGTCGCATACACTTGCCCGAACGCTGGGTGACAGAATTCCACTCGAAGCCGAACGCGGCTACAACACCACGTTGCCTCCGTCTGCTCTCAATCTTAACCGCGCCATTCTGTTCGCCAGCCACGCGTTCTTCGTCAGCCGACTTACGAGCGGTATCCGCATCGGCGGCGCGGTGGAACTGGGCGGGCTTGACCTCCCACCAAATTACGCGCGCGCTAACGCGCTTCTCACAAAGGCCAAGTCCTTCTTTCCTGGTCTCAAGACAGAAGGAGGAAAGCAGTGGATGGGATACAGGCCTGCGTTACCTGACAGCTTGCCGGTAATCGGCAAATCCCCCAACGCGCCGAGCCTCATCTATGCATTCGGACACGGGCATTTCGGCCTTACACAATCTTCCGGCACGGCTGAGCTCGTCACCGCGCTCATTTTGGATGATACGCCGGCTATAGATCTCAGTCCGTTCCGCGCCGATCGTTTTTGATGGCCCACAATAGCAAGAAAGGCGTCAAACCTATCTATTGGCCGACGTCTTGTTTATAGTTCCACCAACAAAAAGAATCATCTTGGACAAGGCAAAATCCCCATGATGTTTGCGGTCTTCGTTGCAATGTCATTTGCCCTCGTCTTGGGTTATATGGGCTGGAGAAGCGCCTCTCTCGCCAGCCTTTTTGTCTGCTTCATTCTCGCGGTTTGGCTGTTTCTTTGGGAGATCTACAGTCCCGAATATGGCTTTCGCATGCCATGGATTCAGACTGAGCTTGTGCCAAATGCGACGACTTCAGATATTCGCGGGGCCTGACCGATGACCAGCCTTGTCAATCACCCCGGCGGGCTCAGGGCCGCTATCTGGCTCAACTACATCTTTCTGCTTGCGATGATGCTTGTCATCGCCGGCATTCTGACCGCGGCAATGACCCTGCAATACGGCCAAGGCGAATTGCCCTGTCCTCTTTGCCTGCTGCAGCGTGTTGCAATGTTCGGAGTTTGCTTCGGTATCATTCAAAGTCTCCGCGGCGGTTTTTCTTACCAGAACACGGGCATCAGCTTGTTGTTCGCGATGTTTCTGCTCATCGTGTCGGTGCGGCAGACCTTGCTCGACATTTACCCCCGTCCCGGCCACGAATATATCGGCTCCGAAGTCTTCGGAATTCATATGCCAGTATGGTCCGTCATTATCGCGGCGTGCATTCTTACCGCTTACGCGTTGAAACTTACCGTTCTTGGCGGCAGCAAACATCTGATGGAAACCGAGGCCAGCGAATTTCCGCTGATCAGCAAGCTCGCCAGCATCGTTGGCCTGTATGTCGTCGCGATCGGCATCATAAATACGGTCTCGGTGCTGGTACAATGCGGCCTCAACCAGTGTCACACGTTCAACTATCAGCTGCTGCAATAGATCCAACGGAGACGTTAGTGAGTCCCTCAAATTCAAGGATGAATGAGAAATATCAGGAGATTTGGTTATGGATAAAACAAGCGTTGATGTTGCAAAGGCATTTCAGGAAAACCGCGGCTGGTTCACCGCGTTAGGCGTCATTTTGATACTGGTCGGCACTGCGGCGATCCTTTTCCCGTTTATGGCCACGCTGTCGACAGAAATCTTCGTCGGCTGGCTGCTTGTCATTGGCGGCATCGTACAGATCGTCCACGCATTCTGGGCCAAGAACTGGAGCGGTATGTTGTGGGAAGCGCTGGTTGGAGCTCTCGAGGCTGCCGCGGGTGCAATCCTGCTGTTCTATCCGCTCGCAGGGCTCGTGGCGCTCACCGTGTTTCTGGCAGTGATGTTCATTGTCGAAGGAGCGTTCCGCGCAGCCCTCGCCTTCAAGATAAAACCGCAGGCCGGATGGGGCTGGGTCCTCGCCGGTGGCATCATTTCCGGCATCGTCGGTGTGATGATCTGGGCACAGCTTCCGAGTTCTTCACTCTGGGCTGTGGGTCTCCTGGTCGGAATTAACATCGCCATGGCGGGCTGGACGTTGGTCATGCTGGCCATGTCGGCAGGCAAAGAGGCCGGTGGCAAAACTGCGGCCTAAGCGGCAGCACGATTGCCCGCGTGTTTTGGGCACCGGATTGTGCTGAGAGTGACCTACACTTAGATTGCGGTAGTTTTTTCAGCTATCGCCACAATCCGGTACATCTCACGCAGGACCGGTTTTTCAATCAGCTTGCCATCAATCACCAAAAGCCCGGTATCGGCAGCCTCGAATTCCGCGATGATACTGCGCGCGCGAGCGATGCTTTCAGCACCAGGCGTGAAGACCGTATTCAGCACCGCGATCTGGTTCGGGTGAACTGACCCTTTGCCTGAAAACCCCAAGTCTCGTGCTTGGATGGCTTCGCTTTCCATGCCTTGCGGGTCTTCCAGGTCCAAAAATGGAACGTCGACAACGTCAAGCCCTGCGTTTGCCGCCGCATGCACGACACGAGAGCGGGCATAAAGCAGCGGTTCCCAGGCGTTCTGGCAACGCAACTCGGCCGCCATATCCACGCCACCAAAGAACAGCGCGTCAATGCGCGCGCTGGATTGGGCGATATCAAAAGCAGCCTCCAAACCGGCATTCGTTTCAATTATGACGTGCAGCCGGCAATCGTGACCGCGCTCCGTTAACAGCGTATCCAGCCAGATGACTTCGTCCGGGGTACAAACCTTTGGCAACATCAAAGCAGGCGGTGGCGTTTCTGTAGCCAGGACGGCCTGCACATCGGCAAGCCCGAATGCGTCGCGCAGACAATTAATCCGCACAATCCGTTCGATGCCATCTTCCGACTGCGCGGTCTCAAACAACGCCAGTGTATGAGTGCGGGCAGCTTCCTTGTCCTTTGGAGCGATCCCGTCCTCAAGTTCGACGCACACCATGTCCGCACCACTGGCCAGAGCCTTGGGAAACATGTCCGGGCATAATCCAGGGGTAAATATGAAACTGCGGCGGGGCCTAATTCTACGATCAGCAGTCATTGTTCACTTTCGTCAGGACCAGAGTAGTGAGTACCCGTCTTTGAACTAAAGCGGATATGCGAACCGTGGTACTGGCTAACCGAACCATTGGCAAATGCTGCTACTGGCTCGATCGCTCTGTGAGGAATATATTGAATGCTTGAGTTGTGGCGGGGAGCAATTGGATTTGAGTAATGGACATCAACGGGCGCTGGTCGTCGTATTCGACGCACTGCGCCCTGAATTCGTGACGCCTGAGATCATGCCAAACCTGCACCGGTTCGCAACAGACGGTGTGCGGTTCCTGAACAGCCGATCGACATTCCCTACCGAGACGCGGGTAAATCAGTCAGCCGTTACCACCGGCTGCTATCCCGCGCGCCATGGGATTGTTGCCAACCGGTTCGTATTGGAGAATGACGGTACCGCTCACGTCCTCGACACTGGCGACGACGTTCAGTTTGAAGCGTCGCTGAACAAAATGACTGAGAGACTGTTTGATGTTCCAACCCTTGGAGAAAGGCTGACAGCCGCGGGCAAGAGCTGCGCGACGATTAGTGCCGGCACATCAGGTGGTGGACGCCTGATCAACATCTCCGCGGAGGAAACCGGCGCCTTTCGCCTGGCACTGAGACGGCCTGATGCTGCCGTGCCTGACGGCATCATGACGGAAATAGTGAAAGAGCTTGGACCATTGCCCGACTATGCTCTGCCAGCCAACGACTGGATAAGCTATGCGGTCGATTGTTACCTGGAGTTTGTCGAGCCCCGGATCAAGCCCGATGCCATGCTGCTCTGGCTTTGCGAGCCGGACGAGTCATTCCATCAGCGCGGCATCGGTTCAGAAGATGCACTGGTGGCGATCAGGCATGTGGACGCCGAATTCGGACGGATCCTCAAGCATCACGCTGACCAGATCGCTGATGGTACTCTGCAGATTGTGGGTTTGTCCGATCATGGGCAGATCAGCATTCGTGGTGAAGCGTTGGATCTCGCTACAAGACTCACCGCTGCCGGATTTGACGCTGTGGCAGAACAATCGAAGACACCCGATGTGAGCGTTGTGGTAGCCAATGCGGGCGGCATTTGGTTACGCCAACCCACGCCTGATCGTATCGTTGAAATTACACAATGGCTGCAGATGCAGGACTGGTGCGGCCCGCTGTTCACCCGTGATGGCGCGTCCGGTACGCTCCGCCATGCTCAAATAGGTATCGAACACCGCCGGGCACCGGACATTGCGATGGTGCTGCGCTACGACCATGAGAGCAATGAGTGGGGGCACAAAGGTATGTCACTCCACAATTCCGGCTACCCAATCGGTTGTGGATGTCATGGCGGGCTCAGCAGCCATGAACTGCACAATTTCCTGACGATGTCGGGGAGCGCCTTCAAGGAGAAACGAGAGATTGCGTCGCCAACCGGCAACGTCGACATCTTGCCGACAGTTCTGCATCTGTTGGGAGTTGCACATCCGGAAGGGATTGACGGGCGTATTCTGCACGAGGCGCTTCGCAATGGACCGGATGAACAGAGCATCGAGATAGCAGAAAAGACTTATTCCTCCAGCAACGACCGCGGACCGGTCACCCATCTATCCGTGAGCGAGGTGGCCGGCACCAAATACATCAATCAGGCATGGGTGGAATGAGTACCGCCCCACCTTACATTGCACGTCGGAGCAGCGATTAGAACCTGTTGGAAAACAGCTACGGCCCAATTTTTATGGTGATTTCCGCAGGCCGAGCCACAAAGGCTGTCCTGTGATAAACAATTCTGCTCACCTTGGTGTCGATTCTATCGTTGTGCCGCATACTTCCTGGCCGGTCATTTCGCATCTCTATCCCGTGGCTTATCCGTGAAAGCATCCAGCAAAAAGCCGGAAAACCGATACATCAATGACCTGAGACGGTTTGGCTTCAGCCAATCTCAGGTTCTGGCCGTGCGCGGCACAATTGTACCTATCGGGCTGTCGTTACTCTTTCTGGCCTTCGTCGCACTGTTGGTTGGCACCGGATACACGAATGTCGGTGAAGAATTGCTGATCATTGTCGCCGCGGCGGTCATTGGCGGCTACATGGCGCTGAACATCGGCGCCAATGATGTTGCCAACAATATGGGCCCCGCAGTCGGCGGCAAGGTGCTTACGGTAGCCGCCGCCGTTGCTATCGCCGCCATATGCGAAAGCGCCGGCGCGCTGCTTGCGGGCGGCGATGTGGTGAAAACAGTGGCCAAAGGCATCATCGCACCGGGAGACAACATCAGCGTTGAAGACTTCCGGTATCTGATGCTGAGCGCTCTTCTTGCCGCCGCCTTGTGGATCAACCTCGCGACCATTCTGGGCGCACCAGTTTCAACCACTCATGCAATTGTTGGCGGTGTGCTCGGAGCGGGGATTGCGGCCGCTGGTGTTGATCTCGTCAATTGGGCGACGATGAGCAAAATCGCCGCAAGCTGGATTATTTCACCGCTCTTTGGCGCGGCGATCGCAGCTGCCCTTCTGCTGTTTATCAAGATCAAGGTGCTGAACGCGGAAAAACGGCTCGAAGGCGCTTTGAAGTGGGTGCCAATACTCATTGGCGTGATGGCGGCGGCATTCGCCGCATACATGGCAATGAAAGGTCTGAAAAAGATCTGGAAGCCTTCCACTATTGAAATCGTCATTTGTTCTGGGCTGTCATTCGTTGTCGCGTTGGTGCTTTCCCGCCCCTATATCGCCAAGCGCATCCAAGGCCTGGGCAATCGGAAACGCGATATCAACTCCCTGTTTGATCTCCCGCTGATCGCCGGGGCAGCCCTGTTATCATTTGCCCATGGCGCAAATGATGTGGCCAACGCTGTGGGTCCTCTGGCCGCGATCATTTCAACCGTCGGTGAGCAGACAGAGATCGCAAGCAAAGTCACCATTCCCTTCTGGGTCATGGTCATCGGCGCATTCGGCATTGCACTCGGGCTCGGCTTGTTTGGGCCCAAGCTCATCGCGGTCGTTGGGGAAAAGATCACCCGCCTGAATTCTCCACGTGCCTATTGTGTGGCGCTGTCATCGGCCATCACCGTGTTGATTGCGACAACGCTCGGCCTGCCCGTCAGTTCAACACACATTGCTGTTGGAGCCGTATTTGGCGTCGGGTTTTTGCGCGAGTTTTCTGAAAACCCGAACCGCCGGAAGCTGCGGCCTGGTCACAAGTTGAACGCAACTGCAGAAGACGCATTCAACAGCCGAAATTTGCGTGGCACACGACGCCTCGTGCGGCGGCGTTTTGCACTGTCAATTGCTGCGGCGTGGGTGATCACTGTGCCCGCGGCGGCGATGCTCGCCGCTATGATTTATGCAGTTCTGCAGCTTCATTGACCCAGGGCACAAGGACCTCAAACTGTCTGATTAAAGCGAGGAAATCTTCGCGATACGTTACCTTTGTGGCGTCCTCGATCAGAGCCCAATGGCGTTGGCGGCGTTCCCGGTCTGGCCAGTCATCTTCCTGGTTCTGCACAAGATAGGGATAGTAGGTTACAGGCACCTGTTGCCTGGGTCCGTTGGATTTCTTGCTGATCAGCACAGTGAGCGGAAAATCCTCAAGAACGATGCCTCGAACTCCTGCTTCTTCAAAACCTTCACGATGACAGGTATCTACGTGTTTTTCGCCTTTTTTGGCGAGGCCTTTGGGAAGGATCCATCGCCCCCGTGTCTGAGACGTGACAAACAGGACCGCCATAGCCTGATCCTTGATGTCGAAAGGAATGATTCCCACTCTATGCATCGACCGTGTTCTTCCTTCCCCAGACTCGCACGCTGAGGGTTGCCAACCATAGTTAGTGCTTCCGGGTACGTAAATCCCGACTCTCAAGACACCCCGATCTCTACAAGAACTGCAGCGTTTCGCCCACTCCAAATATCGAATGGCTGGCCGCTGAGGGCATTGCGGATCTAGCGTGAGACTGAACGGATCGCCCGAAACTGGGTGACGAGCCAGTCGAACAACTGCAACTACTCCCGCCCGTAGCTGGCCGGATATTTTGTGCCGCCCATCAAATTGACTTGCCCGCCGTTCGAATTCGGCATTCAAATAGTAGACGCACGATCAAATAACCAAGGCGCCAGGTTTCATGACAAACACACCCCCCACCGCTGATGCGTCACAAATCCTCTATCGTGGCATGGACAGAGAAGAACTTGATGCCGCCTACAACAACAGCGCGGCCGTCGCCCACGGCCGCGCCGGCGACAAAGGCAATCGGTCCAATATCTCCGTTGTCGCTTACCGGCCAGAGGCCTATCCGTATCTGCTTGAACAGGTAACAGAGGCCAAGGTTTTGGAGCTTTTCCGGCACAAGGGCGCAACCGCTGTCACGCGCTACGAGCTCCCCAATCTGCAGGCTTTCAATTACGTGATCGACAATGCGCTTGAGGGTGGCGTCAACAGTTCGCTCAGCCAGGATCTGCACGGCAAGACTTTGTCATTCTTGCTGCTTGGCGAGTTGAGCCTCTCTGTTCCACTTGATTGCATTCCGCAGCGGTCGCCCTACCGCGAGGCGTGACAGAGGTTGAGACTGTCCGCTTCAGGTCAGAAGCGGACATAAACGACGGTCTCTCAGAGAGTCCGCTTTACCTCCATTAGCGGACATTGACTTCCTGAACGTCCGCTTTGCCCCCTAAAGCGGCCGCACTGGCTCTCGGCTCAGAACGTCTGCTAAGTGCCAACAGCAGACATGCCGCTTAAGTCAGAACTACAATGATTGACACAAGTCAATGTCATTCGCATCGCCGAGGCATACTCGTCATCCAATGATGGTTGCACCCTCAACAAGCGAGTTCGATGTCATTGTGGTCGGATCGGGGATGGGCGGCATGACGACGGCCGCCGCGCTGTCCCGGTTCGAACACAAGGTTCTGCTTCTCGAACAAGCGCAGACAATCGGAGGACTCACTCACACCTTCTCCCGGAACGGCTTCATCTGGGATGTCGGTCTCCATTACTGCGGCACGTTTGGCCGCGATCAGCCGGCAGGTCGGATCTTGGACTGGCTGAGCGGCGGTACAATCGAATTCCGTTCGGTTGGCACGGTCTATGACACGCTGCACTTCCCCGATGGGTTCGAGATTTCCGTGGCGCGTCCGGCCGAAGCCTACAAGATGGAGCTCAAAGACCAGTTTCCCGACAATGCGGCTGAGATCGATGCTTATTTCGAGGCGCTGTTGTCGGCGGAGGAGGCTGGGCACATGGTCGGCGGCGAGCGAGCGATGCCCGGGCCGATCCGCTCGGCACATTTCTGGTGGAACAAACGGAAAATCGAGCGATGGTGCAGCCGCACAACCGGCGAGGTCATCGCCGACCTCATCACCGACCCGAAACTCGCCGCCGTTCTATCGGCGCAGTGGGGCACGTATGGCGGCAAGCCGAAAGAGGCGAGTTTCGCCGTTCATGCCACCATCATGGGCCATTACCTCGAAGGCGCCGCCTATCCCGTGGGCGGTGCCGCCGCGATCGCGAAAGGGCTTGTTCCGGTCATCGAAGCGCTGGGCGGCAGCGCCCGTGCCGAAACCCCGGTCAGCGAAATCCTAATTGAGGGCGGCAAGGCCGTGGGTGTGCGCACAAGCTCCGGCGAGGAATTCAGGGCGCCGGTCGTCGTCTCGGCCATTGGCGCCGGCGAGACTGTGAAGCGCCTTCTGCCCGAGGATATCCACCAACAGGACTGGGCCCGTGAGATCTCCGGCTTCAAGCCGGCGATCTGCCATTTCGATGTCTACCTCGGCTTCGAGGGTGATATCGCGAAATATGGAGCCACGCGCGCTAACCACTGGTTCTATGAATCCTGGGATACCAATGACGGCATCTGGTACGCAGCCGATGACGAGCCGATACCGATGATGTTCGTCTCGTTCTCATCTCTCAAGAATGCCGCTCACGACCCTGGCCCATCGAACAGGCACTCCGGCGATTTGATGGTTCTAGCCGACTGGTCTGTGGTGGCCGAGTTTGCCGACGGCGGCGCCGAGGCGCGCCCGGCGGAGTGGTCAGCATTGAAAGAGAAGATCGAGTCCAGGATGATGGCGTTCTTTGCCGAGAAGTTCCCGGCGCTGGCGCCGCTTGTTGTTTATCAGGAGCTTGGCACACCGCTCGCGACCGCGTCATTCACCGGGCACGAGAAAGGCGGATTCTATGGCGTCGAAACGACGCCGCGCCGCATGCTGTCGGAGTCGCTCAATGCGCGCACGCCGGTTCCGGGCCTTTTCTTGACGGGCCAGGACGTCATGACGCCCGGCATCGCCGGGGCCCTTGCGGGCGGCATGTTCGGCGCTGCGGCAATTGATCCGCGCGTCTTTCAGAAACTTAGATAAGCCACATGAGGCCAATCTCGTGGCGGAGGATGGCATGTCGCCGAGGTAGACATCGAAATGCCTTTATTACAGACGTCTACCAAAGTGGCCAATCACCTGCGTTTTATGTAATCCCTCGCGGGGGGCTCATTAGTAAATTCCAGGAAACAACCGATATCTTACGCGGCTTGTGTACTCCTGATATCCCGGCAACTCTTCCTGTAGAGTCCGGTCTTCGAGTGCGGTTCTGATTACAGCGACAACCAGCGCGACCCCCAACGGAATGAGTGTCCACGCAGAGCCCAAGGCCAGCACAATGCCCGGCATTGACAGAAGATTACCGGCATAACCCGGGTGCCGGACGATCCGGTATGGGCCGCTGTCACATACCACATGCCCTCGGTCGGTCTGGATGCGCATCATGCTGGAGAAGAAACGGTTCTCCGCCAAAGCCCACGCAGCGAAGGCGTATCCAA
>DEIT01000017.1:0-447 GCA_002352635.1 Hyphomicrobiaceae bacterium UBA2767
CGTCTGGCCGTCGGTGGCAGAAACGTCAAGCCGCTTGCCCCGGTTCTGAACGATGATGAGACGGTTGCCGCCATCGGCCACGGCGCGCTGAAGCTGACCCGTGGTGCCGACGATGTTCACTGAATTGAGCTCCACGTCTGTGGCGTCATCGATCGCGCCTTCGGTCGTCACGGTCGTGTCGGTCTGCTCATCGGTAACGATGTCTGTGTCGCGCTCAAGCCCGTCGGTCATGCGCAACTCTTGTGCGCTCAAGGATGCCGTGCGGATGGATGCGTCAGACCCGCGTCCGCCGAAGGGAATCCTCAGCCGTGCGCCGATCTCGAATTTGGTGTCGCGCACATCGTCGTAAGAAACCTCACTCTCGATGGTGAGCCGCGAACCGGGAAGCGATGCGATCACGTCATTGATGCGATATTCAAGCCGCCCCTTGGGCCCGGCAATGGCGTC
>DEIT01000017.1:468-728 GCA_002352635.1 Hyphomicrobiaceae bacterium UBA2767
ACCACCGCCCCGATTGCCCGAGAACAGGAGAATGCCGGCTTCCGCATCGAAGCCGTAGAGTGCCAGTTCGCGCACCAGCGTGTTGGTGCCCTCCACCAGGATGTTGTTGCCCTGAAGCAGCGCCTGGAAGGTGTTGGTGTTGGTAACCGTCTCATCGTCTTCCAGCGGCACGTAACCGTTGGCGCGGAAATCAAACCGCTCAGAAAGCGCTTCAATGCCGAATGAAATCTGGTTGAAGGTGTTGTCGTTTGTGGTTTCGC
>DEIT01000017.1:825-13056 GCA_002352635.1 Hyphomicrobiaceae bacterium UBA2767
CATCGAGGAAGAACAGCGTGGTTGCTGTTTGTGCCAAAGGCGTGAACAGAACCGCCTCGCCGCGGCTGGACTCGTCCGTGCCGTAATAGCCGCCAAGCTCCCACCAGCCGACGAACTTGTTTGGAGACCCGACAGGGGCGCCAATGTCGCCGCCCGCGCGTGCGGGAAGCGATGGCCAATAGAGCCGTAAAAGTGAAAAGAAGCGACCATGCCGCCCACTGTGTGAGACGTACCGTCAACGCCCAACCCCCGTGCACGCAGTCTTTTTGGTCTTATTGTGCGGATCTGTTGGTCCAAAATAGCCAAGAGTCGATCAATCAGACAACGGATCATTCGCGGAATCGGCCAATTGTGCACACTTCGCGGCCATAATTGCTCGGCGCTGTTGCGGAAATGGTACAACTTTGGAGGGAGTACTGGCCGAAGAGACGGATCTTCTTTTCTGATGGTGCCGCGCAACGCTGTTGCCAAAACTCATCCCTCAGGGCAAATGAGGCTATGGCCACGTCGGGGCTGCCTTTGCGACAGGGAAAAACACTGGAGAAGAAGACATGACAACGCCTGACTACACGCCAAATTTGCCCGAGGTGGTTGAAGAGGTCCGCCAGTTCTTCGAGCGTTACGAGACGGCACTTGTCGAGAAGGATGTCGACACGCTCGACGAAACGTTCTGGCGCAGCCCCCATGCCATCCGTTATGCGCTGCATGAGAACGGCTACGGCTTCGATGAAATCCACCAGCATCGCGTGGCTCGGCCCCCCGGTCCTGGCATCAAGGAGAAGCGGATACGCCTGGAGATCCTGACGCTCGGTCGGGATTTCGCAACCGTGAACCTCGAATTCAAGGTGACGGGAAAGGACCTGATCGGCCGCCAGAGCCAAACCTGCGTGCGCTTTCCCGACGAGGGCTGGAAGGTCGTTGCCGCGCATGTTTCGACGGTCAACCAACAACCGCTCTGGTAGCCGCTGCGCAAGGGCAAAAACGGCTCTACTTCCGGCCGGTGTTTTCCAGCTTCTCTATGGTGGCTTTCTGATCGGCGATGATCTGCTTCACCAGATCTCCAATCGAGACCATGCCCACCAATCGGTCATTTTCCACGACCGGGAGATGACGGACGCGTTTATCCGTCATGATTTCCAGGCATTCCGTGATGGTCTGGTCCGGCGTCGCACAAATGACACCGGTGGTCATGATATCGCGCACCGGCGTTTCGGGTGACGTCTTGCCCTTCAAGATGACATTGCGCGTGTAATCCCGCTCGGTGATGATGCCGACAACTTTGTCGTCTTCGAGCACAAGCAGGCCGCCGACGTCTTTGATCGACATCTTGGTGACCGCGTTGAAGACGGAGTCGTCCGGGTCAATATCCCAGACGTCGCCTCCCTTCTCATCAAGCAGTTGGCGAAGTGTTGTTGACCGATCGGATTTGGCGCTCATGTGTCCCCCACAAACTGAATTCCGCCAGAAAGCCCTGGACCAGCGACCGGAACCAAATGCGAAAGTCAAATTCAGGACTTCTTGGCAGCCATGAGCGGGTACGAAGCCCGCTACCGGTGCTGTCCGGTTTGATAACGCCAGTATAAGAGGCAAATGGGATGATAAACGAGGGTCATTCGCTTGCCGCGACCATCCGACGCCGTCACGCCCAACACGCCCCCCGCCCTTGCATGGCGAACGCGAAAACCGCACGCTGGGCCTTTAAGAGTCGTCCCGGTCCCTCAAAGAGAGAGTGAAAGTCCGCGCCCGTGAGACTGATCCGCGCCTATATGGATACGATCTTCCGCCTCTATAACGATCTGGGGCTGGCGCTTGCGGCTGCTGTCACCTTTTCCGGCGTGTTGGCGCTCTTTCCGTTTCTCATATTCGTAACCGCTCTTGCCGGTTTCTTCGGTGGCGCGGATGCAGCGGATCGGGCCGTCGCGCAACTGTTTGAGAGCCTGCCATCCCAGGTTGCCGATGCCTTTGCGCCCGCTGTGCGCAGCGTCCTGAGCCACACCCGCGGCGACATCCTCACCGTCGGCTTCCTCCTGGCGCTCATTATCTCGTCGAGCGGCGTTGAAAGCCTGCGCACCGCGCTCAATCGCGCCTACCGGGTGAAGGAAACCCGGTCCTTCTGGTACTGCCGGTTGCAGAGCTGCGGCTTCGTCGTTGCGGGCGCGGTCGCCATGCTGATTGTCGGCTTCGCCATTATCCTCGCACCCGCAATTCAGGCCTTTGCCGGAGATCATCTTGAGCGTTTCGGCGCGCTTGTCGCAATGTTCGATCAATTCAGACTTTTTATCGGCACCTTCGTGCTGCTGGTGATGCTGTTTGCCATGCATTTCTGGCTGCCCGCAGGCCATCGGCGGCTCCTCGATATCTGGCCGGGAATTCTTCATACGGTGGTGTTGTGGCTCTTTGCCGGTGTCGCCTATTCCACATATCTGGCCTACTACAATTATTACACCAGCATGTATGCCGGCCTCGCCAACATCATGATCGCGCTGTTCTTTTTCTATATCTCCTCGGTGATCTTTGTGTTTGGCGCCGAACTCAATCGCGCGTTTCTCGAAGAGAAGAACGGTGATGCCGATACAGCAAAGTCATGACAACAGTCCGTTCCCGTTTATAGGCGGCGCTCTCGCCAATCCCGGGTCACTTCCGTTCTCCCCCATAAACAGAGAGTAAAAGACACGATTGGCGGTCCCATACTGCCACCATGCAAACACGCATTTGCCACTTTGCACGGCGATTATGCTTCATGGCAAAACCGTGAATGTGTGATGCGCATCACTCGCGGTCTGGCGGCACATACCCATTTTGGGAAATCGCACAAATGAGAATTCATCCAACCCGATTTTGAATTCAGGAGACCCCTCAAGATGAAAAAGACCGCTACGTTTACCGCATTTGCTGGTGCATTCCTCTTTATTGCAGTCAGCGCCCTGCCTGCGTCTGCAGAGATAAAATGTCAGGGAAGCACCCAGTGGAACTCGGCTGCGGGGGGATGGATTCCCTCGCCCTATTGTGAAGACAATCTGGTCGCTACGGTGGCCCGGGAAAACGGAATGCGTTGGTCCAATGCGGCGGTGCGCAAGAACCCCGCCATCAAGGCGGAAGCCTGCCGGTTTGCAGGGTCCGATATTCGCATCAACGACATTTGTGAGGGACATCTGCCCGAGGACAACAATTCGCGCAGCAGATAGCTGGCCCTCCAGGGCTTTCCACTTGAACGCCCACAGCCTTGAACTGCCAACGACATGGGGGCGGCATATTTGCTGCCCCCTTTTTAGTGCCGACGCGCCGAACGCTTCCCCTTTTTCAGGTTTTTGACTAGGCCCCCGTGCGCGTTCTACGAGAGTTCTTCGGCCAGCAGGTCGAACACGAGGCGGATGCGCCGGCTGGTATGAAGCTCGCGGTGGGTTACCAGCCAGATGGGGATCGGGATCGGATCGAGGTCGGGCAGGACCTGCTCGATGCCCTCCGCCAGGTCCGCGTCTTGCCTGGTCAGCATGCTCAGACCAAAACCCTGCCGCATCAGTGCGAGGATCACCGTGCCGCTGTTGGTGGTGGTCTTGAAGTTTTCGCGGGTGAGCGGCAGCCCAATATCCGTCAGGTAGGGCAGATACTCAGTCGGGTCCCCGAAGCCGATGAAGTCCGCATCCGAAATATCATCCGGGTGCATTGGGCGGCCGACGGCGTCCAGATGTTCGCTCGCGCCATAAAGATGCGCCGTGGTTTCTCCAACGAGTTTGGCGATTAACTCCGGATGTTCGGGCCGGCCGTGGCGTATGGCGATGTCCGCCTCCCGCCGGCGCAGGTCGCGGACCTCGCTTGACGCCAGAATCTCGAGTTCGATTTCGGGTGCCATCTCGCGGATTTTCTTGAATACGGGCGGCAGATGGAAAGTCGCCATCATATTCGTTGCGGTGATGCTGACATGCCCCTCGATAGTTTGCGACTGGCCTGATGCGGCGAGCGAAAAGCGCCCCGCCGCCTCACCCATGCCGCGCACATGGTGGAGCAGGTCCAGACCCGACTGCGTGAGTGTGAGCGATCGCCCCACGCGCTCGAACAACGTAACGCCGAGGCGCTCCTCAAGCGCCGCGACCTGACGGCCGAGTGTCGGCTGAGTGAGACGCAGCGAGCGCGCGGCGGCCGAAAGCGATCCCTCCTCGGCGGTCACGAGGAAGGCCCTTGCCTGATTCCAATCGAAGGAGACGGTATTCCAATTCATGCATTTTTGTATATCAGAGGTGCGTATTTCGGCAATTTATATTTGATCTACGCATATGTAGACAGGCGCCGAAAGGAACACGCCGATGATCTCATATGCCTATAACAATTGCGTCCAGCCTGTCATTTTCGCCCGCACGGCAGAGCGCCTCGTTGCGATGATGCGGCTCGGTATCATTGTGGTCACGCTGACCTGGCTGCTGTCGGGCAAACCGCTCTGGTTCATCGTCGGGGCCGTGAGCACCACCTTCTCCTTTCTGTTGCCGGCCCTCATTCAGGACCCCGTGTTGCGAGCCGCCATCAGCCTGTGCGTTACGGCTCTTCTCTTTGCCCACGTTGTTTTCGGAATGCAGGCCGGGCTCTACGAGACGTCGACCATTTACGACAAGGCGATGCATGTGTTCGGTTGCAGCGCGATTGCGGGAATCGTGATTGCCGCCGTCTCGCAATATTGTGCCCGCACGCGAACCCGGTTGCCCGTGCCCCTCCTCTGGGTGCTGGCCGTCGGGGTCGTTGTCACGCTGGGGACCCTTTGGGAGGTCTTCGAATTTGCCATCGACCGCACCGGCCTGTTTCAAAGCCAGCGCGGGCTCACCGACACAATGTTCGATCTGATTGCCGATACGATTGGTGCAGTGGTAACCGCTTGCGCCTTTGTCGGACTAACCAAACGCCGCATTGGTGCCACAACCTGAAAGCATGACCATGACCTCATCAACCACGACTGCCCTGAGCGAAACGCTTATGAAGAGAGAGACAGCCATGCCCGCTGACGCCAGTTTCTGGGACAGGAACGCGGAAAAATATTCCAAGTCGCCGATCAAGAACATGGATGCCTATAGGGAAACCATGGACCGCACCCGGGCGCACCTCAAGCCGGGCGACAACGTGCTCGAAGTTGGCTGCGGCACCGGGTCCACCGCCTTGTTGCTGGCGCCGAAGGTCAAACACATCACCGGCAGCGACATCTCCGCGAAGATGATCGAGATCGCGCAGGGCAAGGTGGTGGACGACAAACCGAAGAACGTCGACTTCTTGCAGTGCACGCCCTTCGATGAGCAACTGAAAGACAGGTCATATGATGCGGTGATGGCATTCAGCTTTCTGCATCTGGTGGAAGACCTGCCCGCCACCCTCGCCCGTATTCACGCACTGCTGAAACCGGGTGGTCTGCTCATCTCCAAGACCGTGTGTCTGGCGGAGCAGACCCGCCTCTGGGGCGTTCCGATCGCCGTTATGCGATGTTTCGGGTTGGCGCCCTACGTCAACCTGTTGACGGCCCACGCGCTTGAGAGTGCAATCACCGATGCCCGTTTCAAAATTCTCGAAACCGGCTTCTACCCAGCCAGGCCGCCGGCCCGGTTCGTCGTCGCGAAGAAGATGTAGGATTGCTGGACATGGGCCGACGGCGGGTGTCTAATGAAATCCAATCTGTACAGTAGCAATCAACGTCTTGCGCCGTCAGTCAGTGGCGCAGCGTTACCTTGGTCGCGCCGCTTGCCCTGTGGTGCACAGGTTCAGTGAGTCCCATCGAGGCAGCACCACTCCCGCAGCGGCGCCTAACGGGAGCGAGCACATGCCCGAACACAAGCCAATCACCGAAGAAACCATAGCTGACGAGACACGGCGGCCAGACCAGTCCGGGACGGCCCCTGACCCCTCTCATACCATCGGACTTCTCTTCAGTTGGAATGCGGAGCTTATGAGCTTCTACGCGCGCCGCGCACAACAATACGGCGCATTGCCGTTGCGCCTGCTGACGTGCGCAAACGCGTCAGATGTAGAAGAACTTCAGGACGAATTCCTGCAGCAACTTACAGAAGCGTATAGCGAGGAGGCCGCCACGCTGTTGAAAATCACTAGCGGTGCGAACCGGTCGTCAGACGCGGCGCGTGAAGCCGACTATGCAGCGAGCCTGCAAAAAGCACAGCAGGACGCGGGTCAAATTATTGCGGAGGCCAAGGCCCAGGCAGAGCGCATCGTAGCGGCAGCGGAGGCTCAGGCGGCGCAGATAACCAACCCGCCGGAAACGCAGCGCAAAACGGCCTGAACCTCGGCGACTTGCTCCGGAAGCGGAGATTGGCTCGGGGGCGACCGGGCAGAGGCGAAAATATGCCCGGAAATCGAACCGATGTCGCGGTGACTGCCAACCGCGCCAACGTTGGGGGGCTCAGGGTGCGAGTGAAGCGCCGCTGCGCAAGGGTCCGTTAATCGCGACGCCCCGCCCGGTCCTTCGGCCGGCAGCCACCTCGGCTACAGAACCAATGATTCGCGTCTAAAGTGAGTCTGGAAGGCAGCGTCCGGGCTGGTCGCAATCGCTTCCATCTCGGGCCCGCAGAGATAGTCCGCCTGGGCAACGTGTTGGTCCGGCGACAGGCCGAAGACACGCGCGCCGGGCACTGACCCGCCTTTTTAACCTTTATCGGTGGCATTTCGCCGGCAATCGATTTTGTCAATTAACTGGGTCAATGCGCGAAAGAAAAGAATGTGTTTTGCAAGGTCATCATAGTCGGAGGAAAAAACAATGAAGAAGAATGACAATCTGAAAACCGGACTGTTGCTTGCAGCGACAGTTTCACTGTCTTTCCTTGGATTTCTGCAACCGAGCCAAGCGGGCTCTCCAGAGGCAATAGAGGCAGGCAAAAAAGAATTCCGGGACAATTGTGCTGTCTGTCACGGTATGGATGGCAAAGGAACGGGCCCACTCGCAACATTGCTCGAAAAAGGCGTGCCTGATCTAACGCTCATTGCCAAGTGGAACAGCGGAACATTCCCGACCACAGAGGTCATGGAAATAATCGATGGCAGAGTTGCTGTGGCGGGCCACGGCGGCCAGGAAATGCCCGTTTGGGGTATGGCGTTCCGTGAAGAGGGGGGTTCGAAGTTGGCCAAAGACCGAATCCTGAACCTCACGCTCTACCTGGAAAGCATACTGGCCAAGTAACCGAGCGCAGAAAAGGATCGGATCGTAATAGATCTATTGATGGCGGGGGCCTCGATGTTGTGGGGTCCCCGCTTTCCAAAGGTCGGTTCGCTGGCTTTTCAATGGGTGAGATTCAGTTGCTTGGCCAAGGTATTGAAGCCCTGTTATCCTTCAGGACGCGCCCATAGCTCACGACAAATTTCGTTTCGTGGAAAAGCTGCTCCATCAGGGCGCACACGTCTTCATCGACAAACTCTCGCGTTATGACGTAGCGCCCTTCGCAGGTGATAATGTCGAAGACTTCATTGTCATTTTCGTCTTTGAGGATGAGATGGGATCGGGCCCGCTTGTCCGTCGAGCTGCTGCCAATGGCACCTGCTGAGACGATACAAGTTTGATGGGCTCCCCGTAGTGTTCGCAGCATTGTGTAGCTGTGGCGTCCGCCTTCCCCACTATTCAAGAATAGTTCGATGCGATGTCCCTGTCCCGGCACTCCGTCCAACAGCACCAATGCTTCGCGTTCGAAATGCGGTCGATCACTAAGCTGCGCAACGAGCTTCTCTCGCTTATCGCAGTTGGCGGATGGATCAGTGGCCAGCACCTCCGGCACGTCGATCGCCATGAGATGAATCGACGCGACGATGACCATCGCACCGATCATTGGCCTCCTCATCATCGAGTTCCCAAGCGCGAATACGATATCCTCAGAGAGCAGCATGATGGCACAACACGCTCTGTTCTGGTTTTTTGCGTTATGTGATCCCATCACATTCAACCTCAGATAGCGTTGTCCTAAATCAAACAACCGTAAGAACTATCTGCGTGTACTCAGCGTGGCGGGACTTTCCGGCTTCTCTTGGATGGTCGCTGCACGCGCATCTTATCGTCGCACTGTCAATCTAACCCAAAACGCCTCCATCCTTCGTCAGCCCACGGTCACCCTAACAGGCTGCACTTGGGCCGAGCTATCGAACATGAGGAACGCGCGTCCAAAGAGAGTCTGGAAGCACGGCATCAGGTTCACGAGACCGGTGGCAGGTTCTCCGGAATGTATGGTTTGCCGCTCTGTCCGTGGGTCTTCCGCTCCCGGACTGTGAGATGAACTTCAGCGCCGTCTGGGATGGCGCGTGGTTCGTTGAAGCGATGGTAAAAACCGAGGACGGACTCAACCAGTGCCCACCCTGGCTTCATGGAGTCATGCAGTTCCCCATTCGCATCAGGCGCAACATAGTTTCGCGTGCTGTTCTTGGGGTTCTTACCCAGCACCAGCCTGTCGGCCATGACTTTCCTGTAAGTGAGGCCGTGCTCGCCGGCCTGCTCCATCATCCATTTCAGGGGAATTTTGGCGGCACCGCTCTCATCTTCCGGATGGCCGCCGCCGATATCGGAGTGAAATCCAGAAAACCAAACCTGGCGGATGTCCTGCTCTTCTGCCTTCTCGTCCTTCACAAACGGGTTTGTTTTGAACAACTGCGGCTCTTCCCATTCGTGCAGGCGGAACATTCTGCGGCGTTCATCGATCGCCAGGGCGTGTCGAAACACCTGTACGCCGGGGTTCCGTTTTGTATAGGAAAGCGTCTCCAGTGACGGGATATAGAGCCGGTCGGGACGCGGGATTATGATCGACCCCACCGTGTCCCAGCAGCCCATAAAGCGGATCGTGACGCGGCGTGTGGCAAGGACTTCCTGCACCCGCCATGCGATTGAGAAGTCGTCCTTTTCGCTTGCGCGCTTGTAAGCGGTCAAGGCGTAACCACTCAGATTTTCCTGCTCGGGCTCCAGCAAGCCGACCATATGGAGGAAGCCCGCCAGGACACGTACGGTGTAGGCGCCCCGGCTGAAGCCGAACAGAAAGATTTCATCGCCGGAACGATAATTGCGCACCAGGAATCGGTAGGCCTCGAGAATATTCGTATCCAGACCATAGCCGGTCGCCAGTCCAAACACCCTTTCGGCATTGTTCTTGAGGCGGGACCAGGCGCCACTGTCACTGATCGTTCCAACACCGGGGTCATAATAGGCGAGCTGGCTATCGTCCTTCTTCACGATCCGGAAAAACTTCAGAACATTGGACTGATGTTCCTTGATCTCGTTTCGGGTCCCGTCGCAGCAGATGATCAGTCGTCTTGCCATTGAACCGTTCCCTCAGGTCACCAACCTTGTATTTCTGGAAATACTCAGCCAACTCGCCCTGCGTTCGGCCTCAGTGTTGTCGTCGGTTGCACGGCAAACAGTGCCGCCAGGTTGGCCGGGCCGACGGTGGCAAGGAAGGTTATGAAACCGACGCGTGCCGTTTCAGTCATGTGGTGAGACTAACCCATGGACCTTGCACCTTTCCACTTTAGAAACCGGTGTCGCGGGGCGAGCCAGAGGAATCGGAGGCCTAACCAGAACTTGTCATCTCCGTTCAACTTAACAAGACTCGACCTGATTCCTTGTAGATGAACTGAGTCTCAATTCGAAGTGGGGGATCCAAATGACTGAACAGACACTCTATGCTCGTCTTGGCGGGTATGATGCCATTGCTGCGGTATGTGGTGAGCTTCTGCCGCGGCTTGAGGGCGATGCGCTGCTGGGCCGTTTCTGGGCACACCGCAGCAACGACGGGCTCGCCCGCGAAAAGCAGTTGTTGATTGATTTTTTGTGTGCGCAGGCCGGCGGTCCTGTGGTCTATACCGGTCGCGACATGGTGACCTCTCATGAGGGCATGAGGATCAGCAATGCAGACTGGGCTGCCTTTATCGGACATCTTGAGGCGACGTTGGACAAGTTCACCCTTCCAGCAGGCGAGCGCAGCGATGTGCTCGGGTTTGTCGACAGCACGCGTTCCGACATTGTCGAAGTATAAAAATCTGCCCGCATGAGCGCATCGCTCGCCGCCATTGTGCTTCTTTCGGCGTTCCTGCACGCTTTCTGGAACGCCCTTCTACACAGTGGCCGGGACCGACTGTGGACCATGACCATCATGAGTATGGCCATGGGGGCTGTAGCGATTGTCGCCATTCCTTTTCTGCCAATTCCGGAACGGGCAAGCTGGCCCTACATCGTCACGTCAGGGTTTCTGGAGGTCGGTTACAATCTGTTCCTGATCCAGGCCTATCGATATGGCGATCTCGGGCAGGCCTATCCTATCGCTCGTGGTTCATCACCGGTATTGGTCGCGGTTGGGGCAATGGCGCTCGCCGGCGAATTGCTCAGCCCCTTGAGCGCGTTGGGCGTACTTCTTGTGTCCACCGGTGTCATCGCCCTTGCGTTCAAGGGGCGGCAGCTGAATATTCCATCCACTGCCATGGCCCTTGCGACGGGGTGCTTTATCGCGGCCTACACCGTGGTGGACGGCATCGGTGTGCGCTTGGCCGGAAACAGCTTCGCATACACCGCCTGGATGGTTGTGTTCTGGACCCTGCCCATGCCTGTTATTCTGGTCGCGGTACGAGGCAGGGACGCATTCCAGGCGCCAGCGCGTGAAGTGGCGAAGGCCGCGTCAGGGGGTATCGTCGCCCTGATTGCCTATGGAACGATCATCTGGGCTCTGAAGTTCGGTGAGATGGGGCCGATCGCGGCACTTCGTGAGACGAGCGTTGTATTTGCCGCCCTCATAGGCCGTGTTTTCTTGAATGAGAAATTGACCTTTTTCAGCGTCGCCGCATGCATTGTCATCGCCGTGGGGGCCGCATGCCTGGGTTATAGCCCATGATCGCGTCATAGCGTTTGGCGGCAATTTCACAGCAAAGGTCAACGTCGCGGATGAGAAGGTACTTCTTGGCGAGAAGCCCCTCTGCCGCCTGACGGACCTGCGCCAGATAGTCGTCGCGGTCCTTGTAGCGCTCAGAAATTGCGGCCCTCGGGTCTCCGGTCCTGGTCTTTTCTTCTGGATCACGGGCGAAGGGCACGCAACTGCCGAAATATTCAAGCAGCAGATGGCTGGCGCCTGTCTGCGCGTGCCGCGGATTGAAACCGGTGTATGTCGCAAGAGGCACGGCCACGTCCGGCATTGCGATCCCGGCTCTCTCGTTACCGTCTTCGTCCACTGCGGAAACCCAATCGGGATAGCATTGCCCACTCTCCGTTGCCGGCAGGTGGGGCTTGCCATCGGCTGCCCGGGATCCAAGATCGAGGGGGCGCATGACGGTCAAGGTCTCCTCATTCGGCAAGCTCAATCCCGGTATTGCCGAAAGTTGTTCGAGTGCTTGGGAACGGGATAAGCGGCTGTGGTCTGCCTGGCGTGGAAATGCGCTACCGGGTGGTTCTTTCCCTTCCGCGACCCAGGCCAGAAGATTGGCGAGGCAGGACCGGTAGAGCGGCCGGTAATCCAGTATGTTGATCAGATTGCTTCCGCGGCTTCCGAACATGGTCCGCTCATCGAGGTGCGGCGCACCGGAACTATGCTGTGTACCGGCAAAGAGATAACGCCGCACATGGGCCGGTGGCTCCATATCAGCGTTTTTCTCAAGCTGGGTATGAGTAAGTGCGGCGTCACCGCGCCAGTACTCAGCTGATGTGTCTGTATAAATTATCTTCGGTATGGCGCCTTGTGCTGCCTGCCGCGAAAGCAGGCCGTCATGGCGTCCGGTCAGGGGGTCTTTTTGAGCGTCATCGCTGAAGGGAAAGAGGTGGCCGAGCGATGGCGTCGGCTGAACGGATGGTTGGGCATGACGATGATTGAATTCGCCTCTCCGGGCGCCGGCAATATGGCACAGGATCCCGTCGACGGCCGGGCGGCCCTCGCGATCGCCGTTTAGGCCGAGATAAAGAAAAGACCGCCACAGCCGCCCGCATTGGGAAATGCCTTCACCGATCACATGGTCGATAGCCCCATGCGTTGGCGCGGAGGGGGAATGGCGCAACCACAGGGCCGTGTCGCGTATGGCGAGAAGCCCGGCACCTGCGACCGGGCAATCGCGGGGGTGATACAGCAGATCATAGATGCGCCCGGCCTTGAACCCGCCACGCAGCCAGACTTGGGTCTCATCAGCGACAATCGCTTCACCCTCGACGCGCCCAAAGCCCCAGTCGTCGAAATCGATGATTTCCGCCGGCCCATAGATGCTGTCGCGCACGAGAAGCGTCGCTTCAGGGTCCTGGGTATCCAG
>DEIT01000017.1:13185-14153 GCA_002352635.1 Hyphomicrobiaceae bacterium UBA2767
CCCACCCAGGCGATGCTCCACCCCTCTTCCATCAGATAGCCGTCGCCCGGCTGGATCTTGGCACTCGCAACATTGGGTTTTTCGCTGAAATTGATGTGAGTTGCGAGAAACCGCCCCCGGTTGGGAAGTTGAAGCAACAGGGACCGGTTGCCGGCCGCATTGTCCAATGGTCTCAAGAGGGTCAAATCACCGGTAAAATGCACCTGCCCGTCAGTCCCCCGCTCAGCCAGATGCAGATCATTGATCATCCGGTTTTCCGCTGCTTCCGGATCAACTGAATAATGGGCAATGGC
Source organism: Hyphomicrobiaceae bacterium UBA2767 (assembly GCA_002352635.1). GTDB lineage: Bacteria > Pseudomonadota > Alphaproteobacteria > Rhizobiales > Methyloligellaceae > UBA2767. The sequence goes on from DEIT01000017.1 coordinate 13,479, forward strand.
ATCGATGCGCTCATAGGCGCCGACCTTGCCAAAGCTGCGCCCTTCCGCGTAGGGGCGGCGTTCCAGTATCTCCAATTCTGTGATGCTCAAGCTCTGTTCCTTACTGTGAGGACGCTTCGTACAAGACGGAGATCGGCAAGACGTCTGGTCGCCGATCCGCTTGTCAGTTCCCGGTGCAATGTACAGCCGCATGCGCCCTTGAGTCTTGCAGTCACGAATTGCGCTATAAGATCCTCCGACTCAGTTCGTTAGCGATGGACCGTTTCGGGCGAACCGCACGCCGTTGACCATAAGACAAGACGAGCGCTGCGCGGGTTTCAGACATTGTAGTAAACCAAAGGCGGTATTCATCCGGGTTTTTTGGGAGTAACAACCCATGTTTCGCGCCGCAGTCCCTGGGTTAATGATTGCTCTGGTGTTTTTTGCCGCCACGGCCCTCGCCCACCATTCCTTTGTTGGCAACTATGACTCGGCCAAGCTCGTCACGTTGAAAGGCACCGTGACGAAGGTGCGCTATGGCAATCCCCACATCTTCTTCTCTGTCGATGTGCCGGGAAAAGGCATTTGGCGAGTCGAAGCGGAAAGCATCTCCAAGACAAAGGCGAAGGGATTGACCAAGGAGCACCTCAAACGCGGCACGTCCGTCACTGTGACCGGCTGGCCGGCGAAGAACGG
>DEIT01000017.1:14240-19814 GCA_002352635.1 Hyphomicrobiaceae bacterium UBA2767
CTCCTCGAAGCGACGCAAGTGGCGGTCTGGGTCAAAACTTCGACCTGGGCTTATCCGCTGCTGGAGACCGCCCATGTTATCGGGCTGGGGCTCCTGTTCGGTTCTATCTTCGTGATGGATTTGCGGCTGCTCGGGGTGGGCCGCAAGCTGCCGTTGAGCGCGCTGGCCCATCACCTGCTGCCATGGGTCTGGGCGGGCTTCGCCATCAATTTGGTGAGCGGCACGCTGTTGTTCATGTCCGATGCGACGGAGTTCGCCGGTAACACGGCTTTCCGCATCAAGATCGCGCTCATCGTACTGGCCGGCATCAATGCGGCCTTCTTTCACGCGCGCGCCTATCGCTACGCGGTCGAAGTGGATCCCGCACAGCATGATGTTCCTGGGGCCTCGATCGTCGCTGCCATGGTCTCCATCTGCCTGTGGGTCGCGGTCATCACCGCCGGGCGCATGATCGCCTATGTGGAGTGAGAGGGCACCGAGCTGCGTCAGCAACCGGCATGCGCCCATCAACAGGCTGGACTGGATTCCTGTTGTTCAGACACAGAGCGAAAATGGGACCAGATCCGCATACCTGAGTCATCAAGACGCGCTGGAGCGGCAAACAGGGACAATGACAATTCCGCGTGCCATCGTGAGTCCCCGGCAGGCACAAGCTTTCCGGACGCCAGCGCATCACCAATGTAACTTTCCGACAACCAGGCAATGCCGGCACCCGCCAGCGTAAGGCTCTTGAGCGTTTCGGCGAAAGCATCGAGATGGCGCACTTCAAGCTCGGCCGCTTTACCTGCAAGTGTGTGGTCGACAACCTCTCTCAGGAAAGCTCCTTTGGAATAAGCCAGATAGGGGATCCTGTTCCTTCGGTGACCCGGCAGCGTCCAGGCAGGCGCACCGGACTTGTCCGGTGTCACCACCGGGATCAAACGTTCGCGCCCAAGGACAATACGTTCAAACTCCTGCTCATCCAGGGTCAGGGGGACCTGCCGGTGTCGATAGCAAAGCAGAAACTCGCAATCGCCTTCCGATAGCGATTGGCAGCAGGCGTGCAGATTATCCGACACGACACGGGTACGCAGTTCCGGATCGATCGCCTCAAGTTCATTCAGATAGGGAGCCAGATGCGTGATCGAAACGGTATGCGGGGCGGCGAAGCTATTGAACGTCAATCCGCCGCGATCGCGTGCCCGCAATTGATCGCGACTACGAAGCATCGTCAGCACGAGGTCCTTCGCAACAGGCAAAAATTCCTGGCCGGCTTCCGACAGTTTTACCGGATAAGTCGAACGGTCGATGAGAGGCGTGCCGGCCCATATCTCCAATGCCCGGATACGGCGCGAGAAGGCCGATTGAGTAACATGACGTTCTTCCGCCGCGCGCGTGAAGTTCAGCGTTCGCGCCAGGCAAACAAAGTCTTCAAGCCAGTTCGTATCCAATCGCTTTCCCCCAATTAGATCAATTCGGAGGCCAAGTCCGAAACTATGCAGAAAGCGAATAATTATATGGAAACATAGCATTGTACAGGCGGAAGCTCGACTCCTACCATTTCCCCATAGCTGCCAGCCTCACTGGGTGGAGCGGCAAAAAAGGGGGACAACTGGTGGATTTGTCACGATTTAAACGCGTGAGCCTTGGACATTTTCCGACCCCGCTTGAGCGACTTGAAAACTTGACCAAACGTCTCGGCGGTCCGGAAATCTACATCAAACGCGATGACTGCACGGGGCTGGCAACGGGCGGCAACAAGACACGCAAGCTTGAATATCTGGTGGCCGACGCCTTGGACAAAGGCGCGGATACATTTGTCACCCAGGGTGCCACACAGTCCAATCACGTCAGACAGACCGCTGCCGCCGCGCGGCGTTTCGGCATGGATTGCTATGCCCTTCTGGAACGCAGGGTTACCAATATGGGGGAGGATTATGAGCGTGACGGAAACGTCCTGCTCGATGACCTGTTCCATTGCCACTATGAATTCCGGCCCGAAGGGCTGGACATGAATGCCGAAGCGCAAGCATTCGGCGAAGAACTCAAGGCCAAGTCCAAGCGGCCCTACATCATCCCAGGCGGAGGTTCCAATCCGGTCGGCGCGCTCGGATATGTTCAATGTGCCGAAGAGATCGTCGCGCAAGCTGAGGAACAGGGAATAAAGATTGACCGCATCGTCCACGCAACCGGCAGTGCGGGAACCCAGGCAGGACTTGTCGCGGGCCTGCATTCGCTGAAATCGCAAATCGAGGTGGTTGGGATTTCGGTGCGCGCCGCCCGTGAGGCGCAGATCGCCAATGTTCATCGGCTCGCTTGCCAGACGTCGGATTTGATTGGTGATCAAACACCGCCAGCGGTGGAGCAGGTCATTGCCTATGACGGTTATGTGGGGCCGGGATACGGCCAGCCAACCGACGAAATGGTTGACGCGATAAACACCCTGGCGAGTGAGGAAGCGATCCTGCTCGATCCGGTCTATTCCGGGAAAGGTATGGCCGGTCTGATCGGCCTGATACGCGACGGTGTCTTGAAAAAAGGCGAAAACATTGTGTTCTTGCACACCGGAGGGTCGGCCGCCCTATTTGCCTATCAGCATCTTTTTTCGCGGCAACAGGCTGCGTGAATTCGCGCCGCAGGAACTGCGGCACAGGCTCAACATCGGGAGGATTATTATGAGCAAAATTGGACGCATAGCGATGGCGGTTGCTGCCGCTGCATTGACCACCACAGCACTCAGCACGCAGACGCTGGCACAGACGACCATTCGCCTGTCAACTTACGTCAACGAAATCGACATCCGCTACAAAGGGTTCCAGAAGTTTGCTGAACTTGTCGCGGCGAAAACCGATGGCCGGGTCAAGGTGCAGATCTTTCCCTCCGCGACCCTCCACGGCTGGAGCGAAGGTGTCGACGCGGTCCAGGGCGGCGTTTCCGACATCAGCTGGATACCGGCCGACAAGCGGTTGCCCTGTTATCGGGTCACATCGCTTTATCCGGTTGCGATCGACCTTGAGGGACAAATTGACCTTGATTCCGCGTACGCCGATTTGATCAGGCCTGAAGCGGCCAAGGTCAATCTGGTTCCCGTGATCAACTCCAACTATTCCTATGACCAGGAATGGTGGTTCAAAGGCGCCATCGCGGACCTCGGCAAGCTCGATGGCAAACTCGTACGGTCGATTGGCCCGCTGGTTTCGCTGATGATCACGACCTGGGGTGGAAAGCCGGTCTTCGTTGCTCCGAAGGAAGTGTTCCAGTCCGCCGAGCGCGGGGTTGTCGATGGCATCAACATGGGTGTCGCCACCTACAGTTCCTGGAAGCTCTGGGGCGTGATGCCTTACATGGTCAACGCAAACCTGTTCTATGGCAACATCCAGTACATGATGAACAAGAAGAAGTACGACTCCCTTTCGCCTGAAGATCAGAAAGCGGTCCTCGCGGCAGGAAAGGAGTCAGAGACCTGGCTCAAGCCGAAATATGAGGACTGGGTCGACCAGCGTGTCGGTAACGCTGTCATGAAAGGCGGCGGTGCTGCGGTTTCCATCACCAAGGACAAGCGTGCGTCCCTGATCAAGTCCGTGCAGGGCAAATGGGACAAGGACGATGTGGACCCCGCATGTGGCGCCGACCTCGCAGGCAAGATCAGAGCGCTGTTCGCAAAACACGCGCCCTAGCCTGCCACGCCCGGTTCGAAGGGCTGAGAGTGATATCCTGGAACGCGGCGGGCTCCTCGCCTGCCGCTGATCTGGAATATTGTCTCAAGCCCGGACCGGGATAGACATACCGTCACTCTTGGGAGGGGAGGATCGGAAATGATTAAAACCATGCAACAGCTCTGCGACAAATGCGAGGTGGCGGTTGTCTGGCTCGCTGGATTTGGCGCCCTGATCGTGCTGGTTCAGATGACCTGGATCTCCTACGGCGTGATGATGCGTTATGTCTTCAACTCACCAGACGGGACCGTGACGGAGGCGACCGCATTGCTGCTTTTTCCGGTCGCCTTTGCTGGCCTGGCTTACGCACTCAAGGAAGACGCCTATCCGAAAGTGACAATGCTGACGGATCTGTTGCCGCCCAAATTGCGGTATGCCGTCGACATCCTCAATCTCGCGTTAATGCTCGGGATCGGCGGGTTTTTCGCACTTGCCGCGGTCGACGCGACGATCCGCTCTTTCGATTCCGGTGCAGCTTCGGAAATCCTGCTTTGGCCGCGCTACATCTTCTGGGCGCCAGGAGCCGTCGCGCTGGTCCTGTTTGCCATCTATGCCGTGTTGAGACTGGGTCTGTTGATCGCGGCAGGACCTGAGAAAACCGAAACAGCTGATTAAAGGGGGACTGAGAAATGGAATGGTATGAGGTAGCACTCGGTCTGCTCGGCCTGCTTATGTTTTTTATCGCACTCGGCTTGCCGATCCCCTTCGCGCTGGGCGCGGCATCCCTGCCGTTCCTCTGGCAGATTCAGGGGTTTTCCACGTCGCTCGTCAGCAGCGAGTTGAAGCTGTGGGGTGTGTGGATCGACTATATCCTGCTGGCTGTCCCGCTATTCGTCTTTCTGGGTGAACTTATCGGGCGATCAAACATAGGACCCAATCTCTACAAACTGATGCATGAGCGCGTTCGGGTTCACGGTTCGGCCGCTTATGGCAGCATCGGCGCGTGCGCCGGGTTCGGTGCGGTATGCGGGTCCTCAATGGTCGGGTCGCTGACAATTGGTGGTGTGGCTCTTCCGGAAATGATCAAACTCGGTTACGACCGCCGCCTCTCAAGCGGCGTGTTGGCGGCAGGCGGAACTCTGAGCGTGTTGATCCCGCCAAGTTTGATCCTGCTGTTTTACGGCATTGTCACCGACCAATCGATTGGTGAACTCTTTATTGCCGGTGTCATTCCGGGTTTCCTGCTGATCACCATGTTTGTCATTGTAGTGGTGATCTGGAGCCGCATGCGACCATCCGATATCCCGGAATCGGAGCCTGTTCCTGCACTTCGGTTTCGCGATTTCCTGTTTACCGTCGGTCCGATCGCATTGATTGGTTTGGTTATCACCGTTTCCATCTATGCGGGCATCGCAACGCCTACCGAGGCTGCCGGCATATCCGCCCTGCTCACAGTCCTGCTCGCTTTCGGAGTGGGTGGTCTGAAATGGAAGGGCTTTGTGGCTGCGCTATTCGCAACCATGCGCACCATGGGGTATCTCGGTCTGCTGTTGTCAGCCGGTGTCCTGTTCGGTTTTGTCCTCACCTATTATCGCGTGCCGCATCAGTTCACGGAGCTGTTTCTCTCCTTCGATCTTTCGCCCTACCTGGTGCTGGCTATCGTTCTGGCCTTCTACATCGTTCTTGGCATGTTCCTTGAGCCGGTTTCGATGACATTCATCACCCTGCCGACGATATTTCCACTGATGCATGCCGCCGGTTTCGATCTGATCTGGTTCGGCGTCGTCTACACGATCACGATGGAGATCGCCGTCCTGACACCACCTGTCGGGCTTAATCTCTATGTCATACAGGGTATAGGACGAGGGCAGGTAACCATCGGCGATGTGATTATCGGTTGCGTCCCCTTTATCGGGGCGCTGGTGTTGCTCATCGCGCT
>DEIT01000092.1 GCA_002352635.1 Hyphomicrobiaceae bacterium UBA2767
CGCATCCGCATCCGCCTTGATGACAAAAATGTCTTCAACCCCGTCCGGCAGTTCACGTTCGACGCGGCTGACCGCTTCGCGCACATCGTTGGCAGCATCGATCAGATTGACCGACGGACTGAACTCTACGCGGATCCGAAGATTGTCCTCTTCGCTCGAAGAGCGCACCGTTTTCACCCCATTCACGCGGGAAACCGCACCCTCGATACGCGAGGTGATTTCGGCGTCAATGGTCTCCGGTGATCCGCCGGGGTAGTTGGCACGCACCGTTACAACCGGTCTATCGATATCGGGAAGTTCGCGCACCTCGACACCGAAGATGGCGCTGATACCGGCAATGATGATGAGCAAGTTGAGGACAGCTGCGAGATACGGGCGGCGGACGCTTAGCGCTGGAAGGTCGGAATTGTGTTCACTCATGACGCGCCTGTGAGACGTTAGCTGCTTGGAACTGCGCCCGGTTCGCCAAAGCGAACCAGCCGGCCTGGCCTGAGCCTGTGGACACCTTCGACGACGACAAGATCACCCTTCGAGATGTCGCCCCTGATGAGAATGGTGCTATTCAGCCGTTTGACGCTGGAAACTTCAACGCGTTCCGCCTTCTTGTCCCGCACGCGCCAAACATAGCTGGCGCCCTTGCGCCACTGGAGTGCCAGTTCTGGGACGCTCGGATACATTTTTCCCGGGATGGTCAGATCGACCACGAAAGACATGCCAGGACGCAACAGGTCATCCTTGTTGGGAATTCCGGCGCGCACCGTCATTGTGCGTGAAACCGGCTCGATACGACTGTCGATGTGAGTGATCACGCCCTCGAAGACGCGCTCCCGATAGCTCGGCGTGTGCGCATCGACTTCTTGTCCTACCTTGATGCGCGAATGAAACTGCTCGGGTACTTCAAACTCCACAATCAGTTCACTGCGGTCATCGATCGTCAGAACATCCGTACTCGGTGAAACACGATCTCCGCGCTCAACCTTCGGGATGCCGACCACACCATCGAACGGCGCCTTGATTTCGTGGTCCGCAAGCGCCACTTCGGCTTGTTGGAGTTCAAGCTCCGCTCGGTCGACGAGATTTCGTGCATCGTCTACATTGGCTTGCGAGCTGATTTTTTTTCTCTGCAACTGTTCAGCACGCGACGCCGTGCGTTCGGCTTCAATCAAGCGTGTTTTGGCTACCTGCACGGCAAGTTCCGCCTCGCGTGAGTCAAGCCGCATGATCGGCTGGCCCTTCTCGATCCGGTCTCCGGCAGCAACAAAGACATGCTGGATTTCACCGGTCTCATCGGGAAACAGCATCACGGATTGCCGCGCCCGCCCGGTCCCGATCGCGCCTACGATCGCATCGTCTCTGGATTCGCCAACCTTCGCTACGACGACAGGAACGCCTTCTTCGGTCTGACGGTTGGCCGATTGGCTACTTTTCTCTGAACCCGTGACCCCGGCCACAACGGCACTGACATAGTCTCTGCCTGCCCAAAGGGCAGCGGCCGCTCCCAGCATCACCGCCAGCACCGCAAGCTGAAGCCAACCAGGTAGCCGGCGGATTTCCGGATCCGGTTCTTTCCGGGGTTTTGAGCTCTTGCGCCGTTGCGCCATAGAGTCGGCATCCTTGCGGCGACTGTACCGCCCGCAATATTCAAGCTGAGACTATTGGCCGATACATTAGTCCAAACAGACACAGACCCGCTAACGGAATCGCATTATCGTTTATTAACGCTCGGAAGAACGAAATTCCGTCGGTTAATCCGCTGAATCAAGCATCAAAGCCTAGATCACCCCAAGTGTGGCCAAAAGCGCTGCGCCCCAAACCAGCCCGGCCAGCATGAGCGCAAAGAACACGCCAGCGGATGCCAGATCCTTGGTGATACGGATCCCTTCATGCTGGTCGGGGTGGAGGTGATTGCAGAGCCTTTCGATTGCGGTGTTGAGAAATTCAACCGCAAGCACGATTAACAGGCTGGCAATTAGCGCAACCCACACCCAGACGCTGTCGGCGATGAAAAACGAGAGAGGCACCGCGACAGCGGTTATAGCGATTTCCTGCTTGATGGCGGCTTCTGTCAAAATACCTTCACGAAGCCCCCCTAGCGTATTCACAAATGAGGAGCCGATTCGGGCCATGCCACCTTTACCCGGCACCGCGGATCGCTGTCTGAGATGATCCGGCTTCTCGCGAGTATCACCAGTCACTTGTCTGCGATCCGCATTTGTTTCTCCAACCCGCCCATGACATGCAATTCGTCCACTACTGACCTACTCTCTACCTCACCAATGAGCCCCTGCCTATTGCGACGGCCAGAAGTTGATCTCGAGTATTTCCGCCTTTATCGGGGATATGCCGTCCTGAATCGCGGCTGAGCAACCGCAACCAGCGCCCACGCAACATTTTTCCATTATTAGCCATCGAGCCCGCTCCCTCTGGTCCGCAGACCTGTGCGTGGTCTACCATCAAAAAAATTCGTTACCTTTGAACCTTTCCCGCTGTTGGCGCGACCAACATACGAATGGCGGGCAATGGAGCCCAATGATGACACGGACAGACCCAGATCGGGACCTGATCGCACGAACAGCGGCCAAGGATCGCGCGGCTATGCACGCCTTGTTCGCAAGGCACAATGTGCGGGTGTTCAGGTTCCTGATGGGCCGGGTGCGCAACGAGGCGACAGCCGAGGAGTTAACGAATGAAGTGTTTCTGGAGGTTTGGCGCAATGCAGGCCGCTATGAGGGCCGCGCCGCGGTTTCCACATGGTTGCTGGCGATTGCCCATAACAAGGCAATGAGCCAGATGCGCCGGAAATCGGAGAGTGAACTGGAAGACGAGGCCGCAGAGCAGGTGGCCGACACGAGCGATGACCCCGAAGAGAGTGAGCAGAAGCGTTCAAAAGCGCAGATTATGCGAGAGGTTATTGAGACGCTGTCGGATGAACACCGCGAGGTGATTGACCTCGTCTACTACCACGAGAAGTCGGTGCGGGAAGTAGCAGAAATCGCAGATATCCCGGAAGCGACAGTGAAAACAAGAATGCACTACGCCCGCAAGAAATTGGGCGAATTGATGCGAGAAGCAGGAATTGACCGAGGTTGGCCATGAACGAGAACAACACTGAGATGACCGAGCAAGAGGCGATCGAAGCTTTGCTGCCCTGGTATGAGAGCGGCCAGCTCGATGCAGAAGACCGGAAACGCGTCGAGGCCTATCTTTCCGCGCATCCTGACATGGAGCACCAGGTTTCACTGGTTGCCGAGGAGCGGGGCGAGGCAATCCTGCTCAATGAGGCACGCGGTGCCCCTGGTGCAGGTGCCCTTGACCGGCTGATGGCAACGATTGAGAACGAAGAAGCCGCAAACCCGTCGCTCGCCAGCGTAAAGCCTGTCCTGGTGGGTTGGATGTCAAAGCTTTTTGGCACGCCGGTTCCGGCAGCCATGCAGTGGGCGGGCACGGCAGCAGCCGTCTTGATAGTCGCGCAGGGCATTGCACTTGGCGTGCTTATGACATCGGGCGTTTCACAAGGCCCTGGTTATGAAACCGCTTCTGGACCAACACAGAAGGCGGCGGCCGGTTCATTCGCTCTGGTACAGTTCTCGGAGGATGCAACCGCCGAGAATATCAATGGATTATTGACCGAAATGGGTTTGAATATCGTCGATGGCCCTAAGCCCGGCGGTGTCTACAAGGTCCGTCTTTCCAGTGCGACACTGGAAGATTC
>DEIT01000152.1 GCA_002352635.1 Hyphomicrobiaceae bacterium UBA2767
CTTACACGGAGCCTTCAGGCGCTGGAGTCCGTCTCACGCCTGTGAGCGGCTGTCAGTTTGCGGTTGAGCGAACGTCTTGCCAAGCGCCAATTGCAGGCAACTCAAATCGAATAGCGAAACGCTGATCGATACTTTGCCCAATCGGGAAGGTGTTGAGCGATATTTTATGGTTGCGCAGCAAGAGCTGGAGCGGCGTTGCTTGTAGTCTCAGCCGGCGCAGCCTAGTTTGCAGTCTTGGCTGGGGCCGTCTGAATGGCAATCTCTATCGGACCCACTTCGCGAGTGATTTCGATTGGATCCACATGGCGGGTAATCTCGATATCGTTTGGTATTGTGACCGCAACCGATCCTTGGGCAGCGATTGCCATGAGAACGCTCTTAAGCGCGGTGAAAGTAAACATTTTAGCACTCCGTCCGCTGTATCTTCGCTGGTCTGGCCAGCTGTTTATTTCCTTCTCGATGACTGCAAGGTGGGTATGCAGTGCCAATTCTCCTGTGATGCGCATCACGGAGATGCTGTTTTCCGGAAAATTACCTCTTTTTGGTCTATTTGGCCCTCGTCGGTCAGGTGGGAGCACATTGGTTTCTGGCCCGAGGTATCTCCCTGACCACCATGCCGCCTTTCCTGAATGAGTTTGAGCTACCGTCGCTGTTGGAAAATTTGATCCGGTTCGAGTTACATAGTCTGCTGGCAAAACAGACAAGCGGGCCGTAAAGATTGAGATTCCGAGATTTGCAATACACAGACGAGTTGAGCAGGTGGCAACAAACGACATCACTGTAGAGGCGTGGCTTGAGAAAACAGCCGCCGAAATACGAAGCGGCGAATTTCTTATGGCCTATGACTTGGCCATCCGGGGACTCGAGTCCTATCCGGAAAATAACTTGCTGAAATTCCAGGCAGTGCTGGCACTGGCGCGAAGTGGCGCAACGGAGCGCGCCGAGGAACTATACGGTGCGTTCGAGCTTCAAAACGCAGGAACGGAAGATACGTCTTCGCTTGGCGCGCGTATCGCCAAGGACAAGTTTTTTGCCGGCGCCGGACGGGCCAATCCGAATGATTCCTCAAGAGCAGCGCAGCTCTATCAGGAGGTATTCGAGAAGTCTGGCGGCTACTACCCGGCGATCAATGCCGCGACCATGTGGTTTTTCTCTGGTGACACGGCCAACTGCGCGAGAATGGCGGACTTGGCGCGAGAGCGCAGCGTAGCGGCGGAACATGATGATGGCCCACAGGCTCACTATTGGCGGGCAGCAACACGCGCGGAGGCGTCACTGCTTCTCGATGAGCTCGACGAAGCGAAGTCGGCGATCGAAGAGGCTGCAAACCACGTTAACGGCGATTATTCCGCAGCAGCTTCGACGCGCTCGCAATTGCTGCGTATCTGTGCGGAAATGGAACTGGATATTGGTCTGCTTGATCCGCTGAAGCCACCAAGTATCATATATTATTCGGGCCATATGATTGCTTCAGCTGGCAGATCAGGTCAGTTCGGCGTTGACTCCGAAGAGGTGGTTCGGAGTCAGATTGATGAATTGCTGAAAAAATACGACGTCGGTTTTGGCTTCGGTTCTCTGGCCTGCGGTAGCGACATCCTCTTTGCTGAAGCGCTGCTGGCGCGTGGTGCGGAAGTGCACGCTGTGATCCCGTTTCACCTTGAAGAGTTCAAGGAAGTTTCCGTTTATCCTGGTGGGCCTGGTTGGAATGAACGTATGGATGATTGCCTGGCGCGTGCGACGGCTGTGACTCAGGCAACAACAGGTGCGTATCTGGGAGATGACAGTCTGTTCAATTACGCCGCTCGCATTGCAATGGGGTTTGCCAGGATCAAGGCGCAAAATCTGAGCGCCGACCTCAATATGTTCGCGGTTTGGAATGGCCAGAAACCCAAGTTCCAGGCCGGTACTGCTGTAGACGTTGCGTTCTGGCGAGCGCAAAAACTCAGTATCGAGACTATTGATTGTGGGCCCCCCGCCAAAGGGAGCGCGAATGCTGCTGCTTCGACCAAAGCGAAGAAACACAATCTGACCCGCAAGATTTATCCAGTCGTATTCGCGGACATAAAGGGGTTCAGCAAACTGTTGGATAACGACCTTGCTGATTTTTTGGAAAAGGTTATGGGCCGGCTGGGCGGCGCAATGGACAAATATGGCGACAGCGTCCTTTTCCGAAATACATGGGGCGACGCAGTTCACGCTGTTTTTGACGATGTTTCCACCGCAGCCAAGTGCGCTTTGGAAATGCAGAAAGCGCTTCATGAACTTGACAGCGATGCTTTCAAACTTCCTGTGCGTCCCGAAATGAGGATGGCATTGGACGTGGGCCCGGTGTTTGAGGGCTATGATTTCATCAAGAAGGAAAAGACCTATTTTGGCTCGACATTGACGCGCGCTGCACGGATGGAACCGATAACACCAGTAAGGGAAGTCTTCGTAACGGAAGCATTTGCCGCGCTAAGTGCTATGGAATGCACCGACGATATCAGGTGCGAATATGTGGGGCATTTGCCACTTGCGAATGCATATGGTGATCTGAGGATGTATCTGCTTCGTCAGAATTCGGCCTCACGTCGCACTGAAGGCTGAGTTCAACACCTGCGTATCGCGTCTCATTTTACACTGAAAGTGATGGCGGTTCTGAGGAGGTTCGTCGTAGTAGCGCCCGCGCTCTTCTTCTCTCCCTCCTTCTCGGCTTGTTCACCGACATGATCGCGGTAGTCTCCAAGATCAGTAAATTCCTGTTGCTCAAAATTGTGCTGAATCCGTTCCCCGTCCTGTTTGGTCGCACATTCCGCAATCAGTTTTTCCTTGCCGGTATCTTTAAGTCGGAACTGAAATGGCGCGTCTGGTCCGGGAAACCGGAACTCTTTACTGGCCTTGATGGCATTATCTTGCTGATACTTATTCGGAAAAATCACAGTAGCCCGGCCAGATGAGTCCACATTTATCAATGTTAGCTGACAATCCGAGGAAGCTTTGACGGTAAATATCGGAAGGTCATTCGCGCGATAGCGGATCTTGTCTGAAATGAGCGTGATCGTCTCGTCGCCATCGGACCGCCCGTTACTTTTGGGCGTGTTTGCGGCAACTTTCGTACCAGAGCCGGGCTTGTCGTTTTTCGCGACTGTCGAAGGCGCTTTTGCCGGTTTTTCCTTTTTCGGTTTCTTGGCTTTTGCCGTTTTTTTCTTTTTCGGTTTTGTGGCTTTTGCCAAAGGCGGCTTGTCTGACCCTTTTTCTGGCGCCTTTATCTGCCCGACGGGAATGTCGCTCGAAACGAGTGTCACGTGCTTCAGGAAAAGCGGCTCCAACTTTTGCCGCGCCATGGTTCCCTGTTCCAGTTGCTGCCCGGTGCGCCGGGCTTCGTCATTGCCCTTCTTGATGCCGCTAGCATAGCGTTTTTTCGAAACTCCGTATTCAGCGGCCGCAATCCGGAGGTCGAGGTTCCGATTATATTTGCTGGCGAGATAGCTCAAATCGTCGAGCCCGTCGTTCCCTTTTCCCAGCTTTATCCCGGCTTTGGCCGCAGCGTTCGTGTAGCGTTTCCGGTCGTCCCTGATGCGACGATCCAGTTCGCCCTGAGGAACATATATTTGCAGGCCTTCATCACGTTTTTCGGCAGGGAAATCACCGCTTGATTCGACGTGCACACGCACTTCATCGACAATGTCGCGCACGCCTTTTATGTGGCACGAGATGCAGGAAAGACCTGCGATCACTGGCCGGCGCGGGGTCGCTTCGTCGTGAAGGATATCTACCGGTGCCGCATCAATGCGTTTGCCGTCCTCATCGGCAAGGAAATAGGCGTTCATGCCGTTAGGCAGACTGAAGATCACGGCATTCATGTCATGCTCGAACCCTTGTTCACCTCCAGGTCCAAGGGGCCGTTCCTTGGCAGTCTGCTCGGTGTCTGTGCCATCAAAGTCGAACGTCATCCACAGATACCCCGTGCCGACTGCATGGCGTTCGATAACGCGGTTGAACCGGCTGACAGTCGATTTTCCAATTCCCGCACGCATGACATTGCCATCAGCCGTGTTCTGCTCCGCGTCAACACCAAGTTCGCTTTGCAAGTCTGCCAGTTCTTCCGGTAAATCGAGTAGCTTGTAGTAGAGAGGGGGACTTGAAGCAGCTGCGGCAAACCAGTCGGCCCGCAGGTAGGGTAGTGATGTTTTAGTCTTCCCCTTGATGTCGTCAAAGGTGGGCGATTTGGGCCTGATGCCATAAGGATAAGCGGAGGCGAGAGTATCCCAGTCCTTCGGGCTCCATCCCAAATCCTTGAGGTTGAAAGCGACAATTGATCCGCCTTTTCCGATCGTCGATGTCCGGGTTGTCCGTGGCGCGCGGCTGAGACTGTTCAGCAGAATCGTCGCTCCATTGCGCATACGACGCAATTCAGCGTCTTTTGCGCAGGCATTGTAGAAATTCGTCAAAGTGAGATACCGCATGCCCTTGCGCCGGCTTGGGGCCTGCTTTTTCAGATGCGCAGAAATTGAATTTACGACCTGCTCAGTATCAACAGGCTTACGGTTGGCGCACGATGCCACGGTCTTTGCGTTCAACGACTCAATCCAGTCGTAAATCGCCTGCACGTCTTCTTTGCTCGGTTCGTTGCCACCGGAAAACTCGGTATATACGTCGTAAGGCATTTCCTGCTTGACGATGCGCGAGAACAGCCGTGACGCATCCGGATTGCCGGGAAGGATCAGGTGGGGGTCGCGTGCGATTTCCTTGAGCCTGAGAATGTTACCGAAATTCTTGGCTGGCTTGGCGCGTTCAAGACGACCTTGCTGGTGACACCGTGCACAATGTTTGTTCAGGGCCTTGAAGGCTGCGCGCGGGACAGCGTCCTTAGGTTGATCAATTACGACATTGGGACCGGAGCCCGACACTGCGGGGACTTGCGCCACCCGGAAATTTCCATCCTCAACCTTACGCATGTTGAGACCTGGCGAGCAGGATACAGACGCGTTGGTGCAAACAGGCGTCGTAGCTCCCAGGGAGCCTCCTGGGAACAGGAGTGACAATAGTCCCGCAGTGAAAGTTGCAAACCTCACCAACTTTGCGTTCATGTCCGATGTCCTTCGTCGTCCAACAGAAGTTACGGTAGCATTGCTAGCCTGCATCGTTAATGCAATACGCAGTGCGCCAATGTCGATTGTGCAAACCGGATTCTCCCAGTGAACCAACTGGAAATATTGCTAGAATTGATATATTGATCGAGGAGGGAAGTGGGCGAACATGGCTGCGTGCGTCTGCTGGCATTATTGTCAATGACTCCGTTTCTGTCTCAATCCTCCAATTTCTCTGGCGCGATCGCTTTCACTGGTTCGTGGCTCTTTCGCCCGAACTGCTTGGAAACTGACAACAGGAAGAATTGACAACGGAGAGGTCAGTCTGAAGACTTGGGTTCCAGGGATTTCCCATCGCGGGCGCAAAATCGGGAGAATGGTGTATGTGCAATAGAAAACTGGTTCTTTTCCTGATTGGGGTCTTGCTGCCATTCACTGTTGCCGCAGCTCCTCCAGAGAAAGAGACGAAGCCTATTGAAAAAATGACAGGCAAAGATATTTACGAAGAGGTCGGGAAGCGCCACGCTCGACCAGTCGAATTCGAGATACAAAAGCTCACCTTGACCGACGACAAGGGCACTGAGGAAGTTCGTGACGTCAAGCGTTACGGGCGGACAGTCGGTCCTGGCGAGCAAAGATATCTCATGGTGTTCCATTCTCCGCCGGCAATCCGCGGTGCAGCCACGATCACCTGGAAGCGTCGGTTCAAGAAAGACGGACAATGGATTTACCTTCCCGCCAACGGAGGTAAGCCGATAAGGATCGTGAGCGGCGGGAAAAAGAATTTTGTCATGGGTACAGACTTCACTTCGGAAGACCTGACGTCGGAACCGAGTGACAAACTGACATTCGAACGGCTGAAGAACGAGATGCTGGATGGAAAGGAGCACTTCGTTATCGACGTCACTCCAAAAGACGCCGAGTTGAAGGCTGACACCGGATACAAGCGTCGCCGTCTCTGGATCGATAAGGAAAACTACTTTCTCAGGCGCACGGATTATTACGACTGGCGCGACACGCTCATCAAGCGGCAGACGGCAAGCGGTGTTAAAAAAATCGAAGACGACATGTGGCGGGCAGACAGCCATACGATGGAAAATTTCAAAGATGGGCACAAAACCCGTGTCGAGGTGATCGAGCGCAATTTTGACAAATCCTCGGTGCCTTTGGAGCTGTTTTTTGAGCGCACCTTGATATCCGGCGATCACGTCAGGTGACGGGTCTATAAGGGGGTCCGCGGAGCGGAATTGGGAGGACGGGTGTGGTTCGCACATTACTGACATTTGGCGCAAACAACAGGCTTGTTGCGCTCGCAATTATCATTGCATTGACGGTCATTGCGGTCCTGGGTGTGTCCAAGCTCACGACTGATACCAGCCGACGCGCCTTGATCAGCGTCGAAGATCCTGGCTGGCCCGGCTATCGCGACACCATAAACACGTTCGGTTCGGACAACATAACGATCGTCTTCGTATCCGATCCGGAACTCTTCACGGAAGCCAAATTGACAAGGCTGGAGGCTCTGCATCACGAGCTCCTTGATCTCGACGCTGTCAAATCGGTCGAAAGCCTGTTCAATGTAACGACGTTTCGCTATCGCGATGGCGGCCTCGATACCGGCCAGGTGCTGGACGGTCGCTATGACGATGCGGCAGCGCTCAAACGCGCGATCGAGAACGCATCAGCGAATCCATTGATCCTCGGCGATCTGATTAACAAAGATGGGACCGCGACTGCCTTTGTCGTCGCCGTATCAAGCGAAAACAGTCCAAACTACCTCGCGAAAGTTTTTCAATCGATCGAAGACACGATCACGCCGATCAAGGGCGAATTTGCCGAAGTTTTCCAGATTGGGCCGCCGCGCCTTGAGCATGATCTTGCAAAGGGTATTCAGAACGACTTCCGGGTTCTTCTGCCAATTGCCCTGCTGATCCTTATCACGTCAATCGTGATTTTCCTCAGGACTCCGAGGTTTGCGATCATACCCGTCGCAACATCGTTGATCAGCATCCTGTGGACCTTCGGTTTCATGGGGCTTGTTGGGTTGCCGGTTACACTGCTCTCTTCGATGATCCCGTCGCTTATTATCGTCATTGGGTCAACCGAGGATACGCATCTGCTTTCTGCCTATCTTGATGGTCTGAGAAAGGGCGAGGCTGAGACCCGCGCTGCGACTCGCAACATCGCCATCCGCGCTATGGCCCGCCATATGGGACTTCCTATCCTCATCACCTCGTTCACCACAGCGTTTGGGTTCGGCTCCAACGCGATCAGCGAGATACCGATGATACAGGGGTTTGCGTACTCGACGTCGTTTGCAATGATTGCCAACCTTGTCGTGACAGTCCTGCTCGTGCCGCTCATGCTGAGTGTTATGGGGCCGACCAAACCACCGAAGCAAAGAAATGTCGGTGGGGCTGGTGGTCTCGCCGCGTTGATATCCAGTATGTTTGAGAAGGTGGCTGCCGGGCACGGAAACAAGGTGCTTGCTGGATCGGTTCTTCTGGTCGCAATCGTCGGATCGTTTGCTGTTAACATCAAGGTTAATGACGACCCTCTCGCGAACTTCAGGGCGGATCACCCCATCACCCAGGCTGGTGTGAAGTTGCACGATCAGCTCGCCGGAATGCAGGTTTTCAACGTTCTCCTCAGAGCCAAAGACGCCGACGCGTTCAGGGAGCCGGAAAACCTCAAAAAAATAGAGGCTGCAGCGAACTTCATGCGGGACCAGAAGGTCTACGACAAGATTACGTCACTGGCTGACTACGTTTCGCTGGTCAACCGCGAAATGAACGAGGGCAAAAAGGAATTCTTCCAAGTTCCAGATACGCGCGCCAAAGTCGATCAGTTCCTGCTTATGTTCAAGCGCGACGTTCTGGACAATTACGTTAGCCCCGATTCTCGCAGCGCGAAAATTCTCGTACGGCACTATATTACGGACACGTATGACCTGCGCCAGTACACTGCGGATCTCCGCGCGAAACTTGACGAAATCCTTGGAAACGACATCGAGTATGAATTGACTGGTGAAAGCCTGATGATTTCATCTGGCGCTCAAACACTTGTGAAGGGGCAGTTCTACTCACTGATACTTTTGATCCTCGTAATCTACGTGATCATGTCTTTCCTCTTCACCTCACTAGCGGCTGGCCTTGTGTCGCTCGTTCCCAACCTGATGCCGCTTATCCTGAATTTTGGAACGATGGGCCTGCTCGGTATCCCGCTCAATCCCGGTACGGCCCTCGTAGCCGTAATCGCAATGGGTATTGCGATTGACGACACCTCGCATCTGATGATCCGTTACAGTGACGAGCGGCGCAGAAACTCGGATCCCGACAAGGCCATTCTTGAGACCGTTCGCATGGAAGCCATTCCCGTTGTGTCAACATCGATAGGGCTGGCTGGAATGTTCCTGACGCTTCTTTTCTCGACGTTCAATAATGTGGCCCAGTTCGGTCTGCTTGCGGCTGCGACCATGATTTACGCCATGCTCGCTGATCTTTTCATCACACCGCTTATTCTGAGGCACGTGCGTCTTGTGGGCGTTTGGGACCTGATCGCTTCCAAAGTGGGGACACAGGTCCTGGTTGACAGTCCCATATTTCGCGGCATGTCACCGCGCCAGATCCGCAAGGCCATCCTGCTGTCTGAAACCGAAGACGTGGACAAGGGTGAAATCGTGATTTTAGAAGGTACCGAGGGTAACAAAATGTACCTCGTTCTGTCCGGCGGGATTGATGTGCTCAGGGAAACAGACTCCAGGAAAGGCAAGAGCGGCGAAGAAGGTGCCAGCTTGAAAAAGGTCGGCAGCTTTGGTCCCGGGGAGATATTCGGCGAAATCGGATTCGTGGGTGATACGACGAGGACAGCGACTTGTATGGCAGCGGAGAAGTCGACGCTGCTGGTGTTCAGCCCGGAAGGGAAAGACAAGGCTCTTCGCCTTTATCCGCGCATTGAGGCGATGCTCAATCACAATATCAGTCGCACGATGGGTGAGCGACTGGCAATGGCAACACGCCAAAAGCCGGACGTATCGTTCTGAGCCGTGACGCGGAATCAACCGGGGCGTGTGACTGATTGTTCGCTACAGCCCATCATTGGCCAGCGACCCACGTGAAATCCACTTGCGCATGAGGAAAGCTTGCCCGTTGATCCGCGCCGTCGCGTACTGCCGCAATGCCTATTTGCCGTTCAGGTGAATAATGCGACGGTCTGGATACGGGCGCATATCGGTACCAATGGACTCAATGCACAGCTACAAATATACGGCGTTTCTTTCATACAGCCATCGCGACAATGCGTGGGCAAAACGTATTCATCGTGCACTTGAGCGTTTTCGGATTGACGAACGCCTTGGTGAACGCGCGACACCCATTGGACCGGACCCCAGCTCGCTACGGCCCATCTTCCGTGATCGGGAAGAATTCTCGGCTGGCAAATCCCTTGACAGGCAGACGCGCGAGGCGCTTGAGGCGTCCGCATTCCTGATCCTGTTGTGTTCACCGTCGGCTGCAAAGAGCGAATTCGTCAACCAGGAAGTCCTGCTTTTCAAGCAGCTGGGGCGCGGCGAACGCATTATCCCCGTCATCCTGGACGGTGCGCCAGATAGTGGCGACACGGAGTGCTTTCCGCCGACCATGCGTTACCGTGTAACAAGGGTCGGACGACTCTCGAAGAAGAAAGAAGACATCATCGCCGCTGACGTGCGCACGACAGGTGACGGATGGGCGTTGACACTTGCGAAAATCGTGTCACGCATGATCGGTGTTGGCACCGACGAGGTTTTCGCAAGGGCAGAGCGCGAGCGCCGGCACAATTTGCGCATTCGGGCG
>DEIT01000023.1:0-7053 GCA_002352635.1 Hyphomicrobiaceae bacterium UBA2767
TTGAAGCTCTCAACATATCCATTCTCCCAGGGTGATCCGGGTTGAGTCCGACCAGAGGATGCGCGCCGTGACCCATCTCGGGATTTCACGGGACGGTGTTGATGAGGCGGCGGACGCGTTGCTCGAGTTTGTAAAAAGCGAAGGTAGCGGCGGCCGAATAGCGGGAACGGCAACTTCTAGCGACCCTTGAATTCCGGCTTGCGCTTTTCAGCAAAAGCCTTTTGCCCTTCCTGCCGGTCCTCACTCGCATCGCATTCGATGACAAGCCGGGCGGTAAGATCGCGATCACGCTGGCTTTCTTCCTTCACAGCCTCATGAACAATGGCTTTGGCCGCCGCAACCGAGAGCGGCGCATTTGCGGCAATCTCCGTTGCCAGGTCGTCCACGGTTTCATCAAGGGTCTCTTCGTCAACGGCGCGGTTGATCAAGCCCCAGCGCAAAGCGTCCGACGCGGGAAAACGGCGCGCTGTGAACAGCAGTTCCTTGGCATGCTTTGCAGAGATGTTCGATGTCAGGAGCAGTATGTCGTCGAGTTTATAGCCGATACCAAGACGTGCGGGCGTCACTGCAAACTCACATGTGTCCGCGGCAATCTGGAGGTCGCAAAGCTGTGCGAGTTCCAATCCGCCGCCGATGCAAAATCCTCGGATTTTAGCAATGGTCGGCTTCGGAAATTCGCGGAGTGCGCTGTACACCCGGGTGGTTATCTTGTCATATGCTGCGCGCTGCTCAGGCGTCGCCCGCAGCTCGGGAAATTCACTGATATCGTTGCCCGCACAAAAGCTCTTGTCACCCGCACCTGTCAGGACCAGAACGCGCACTTGCGGGTCTTCCGCCCAAACCTCCAGCTGGTCACCAAGGGCACGCCACATGGCGAGCGTCATGGCATTGCGTTTTTCAGCCCGGTTGATCGTCAGCCGTGCAATGTACCCGTCACGTTCGCTCAAAAGCGGGGGGGCAGGCTCAACCATGAACACTTTCGCAAGCGCGCCGACAATTGCTCGCGGGCGCGGGCGCTCCCTATGACTTCCAGGAACCCGTTCTAGCGTCACTGGTGCTGATGCACAAAGCCCGGAACGGGTTGTCCACCACTGATGCGATCTGAATGCCTTATGCGGCGGTTTCAGCCGGCGCGCAGTTGGTCACGCCCATTTCACCAAGCGTTTCGCGTATGACGGCGAGTGCCGCGTGCATCTCATCTGCTCCAAGTCGCCCGATGCAGCCGATGCGGAAGGAATCCGCAACAGTCAACTTGCCCGGATAGATAACGAAATTGCGCGCACGCAACCTGTCATAAAACTCCTGAAAATCGAATTTCGGATCTGCGGGCATGTGGAACGTCACGATAATGGGTGCCTGCAACGCATCCGGTAACAGGGTCGAGAAGCCAAGTGCACTCATTCCCTCTACCAGAATTCGGCAATTCTCGCGGTAGCGCCCACCGCGCCCGGCGACACCGCCCTCCTCTTCAAATTCATCAAGGGCCTTGTCGAACGCGAGGATGCAATGGGTCGGCGGCGTGAAACGCCACTGCCCGTTTCCCTCCATTGCCTGCCACTGATCATGAAGATCGAGACTGAGTGACGGAGAGCTGTCTTTGGTCGCCGCCAGGGCGTCCTTGCGGGCGATACAAAATCCAAGGCCAGGAACGCCTTCCAGGCACTTGTTGGATGAGGCAACAGCCGCGTCGAAGTGAACTACACGTGAGTCAAGCGGGATCGCACCAAACGCGCTCATGGCGTCGACCAGCAGGCGGCGTCCGTGTTTTTTCACAATCTCTGATACGTCTTCGATCGGATTGAGTATGCCGGAGGTCGTCTCGCAATGAACCACCGCGACATGGGTGATATCGGGGTCTTCGCTTAATGCGCGATCCAATGCCTGCGTGTCCACAGGTACGTCTTCCGGTGTTTCCTGAACCACGAACTCACGCCCGTAATAGTCGCAGATCCGCGCCATCCGCGTGCCGTAGGCACCATTCACGAGGATCAGGAGTTTGTCCTTTGGACCGACGAAATTGCCGAGCATGGCCTCGACGACAAATGTGCCACTGCCCTGCAGCGGCACACACACAAAGTCATCGCCCCCATTCACAAGCGCGGTAAGGCGTTTGCGCATGTTGGCGTTCACCGCAATGAAATGGGTGTCGCGCGATCCATAATCGTGGAGCATTGCCTCCTTGACCGTCGGCGACGTGGTCAACGGTCCGGGCGTCAACAGCCACGGATCGCCGGTGGGTGAGGCGCCATGGACCAAGTCCAACGGCTTCGGCTGAGCTGGCATGGCGGAACCCTCTATTTGCGAATGACCATCAGATGCTGCTTATCGCGCCGGTTGAGGTATAAATCAAATCGATGTTGCGTATGTGATAGATCAGAGGGAGCTATATGGTCGTGCATATTGTTTGACCAGGTTTACAGTGGGACCTCCGACGCCCCAACAATCCGCTCCCACGCATCCCCCTTGCCGTCTCCGAAGACAAGCCCCTCATCCGGCTTTGCGAGAGACCAATCCCCCCGGGCCATCTCGTCTTGAAGCTGCCCCGCGCTCCAGCCCGCATAGCCGAGAACAAACAAAAGGCGCCGCGGTCCTTTGCCCGCCGCAACGTCCTTCAGGATCCTGGTGTCAGTGGTAAATGAGATTGCCTTGTCGACAGGGCGTGAACGGGCTGCCTTGTAGTCGCCGGTGTGCAGGATGAAAGCGCCATCTGCCGCAACGGGTCCGCCAAAGTGTAACGTAATGCGCTCTTCCGCGCTGCCGGGCGTCATACCGAAGCCCTCCATTAGCTTCGCCAACCGGCCTTTTCCGTAGATTTTGTTGACAATGACACCGAGCGCACCTTTGGCATTGTGCTCAACCAGATAGACCACGCTCTTGTGGAATCGCGGATCGCGCATTTTCGGAGATGCGACCAGCAATTGCCCGGGGAAATAGTCCGATCTATCCGCCACCTGCCCATGTGCACCGGAATTAGGCCGGGCATATGCCGCAAAAACCACGAAAATGAGCAGAAAAGAGAGTATGCGCTTCGTCAGCATGGTGGCTCAGAACCTGTTAACCATCGCGACTAAACCACATCATTATGCCGATATTTCAGCACGATATGCTCATGCCGTGCCCTTTGTCTGCCTGATTCTGCAGTTAACACTTGGTCAAGTGGACGGGGGATACTCTCGTTCTGGGACGCCGTAACAGCGGTCCAATTGACCGCAACGGGGAAGATACGAATTGTCACGACGCACTTTTTTGGCCATTCTTCCATATTGAATGGAAGGTTCGGGGGAAAATCAGACCCGATTTGCTCTAAGAGTGCCGGATTGACGGCGGAGAAACCTGAGGACCGCTCCTCGATCTAACGGAGTGGCACTAGGGACCGAAGGTATGCTGGGCAACCCGCATTACGTTTTTAGCCTGATTGTGTGCTTTGTGCTGGGCTTCGTCTCGGTGCTGGCGCTTCCTGTTGGCGGTCCTGACACGCGCGACGAAATCGCGATGCAGGAAGCTGATAGTCCCGGTGGTTCCTCTGTCCACACAAAATTCCTGCCACGCTCAGTCGTCGCTGAAAAACCGCCGGTCATCGCTTCGCCGCGTGCCCGTGAGGTTCCAACCGACACACCGCGGGTTGCCGAGAATACAGAACGATACACGCCAGTCGAACCCCCGCGCTCAAAATGGGCCTCCCCGTCCCTCACCAAACTTGTCGCGCTTTCGTCGGCTCCTTTCCCCTACAAAGGGGTCGTTCCGCGCACAAAGCGACCGTTCCTGAACTACAAGTCCGAGGGGAGACGGGGCCGCAAAACGCGTAGCGGACGGGTCTACTGGGAAGACAAGACCTATAGCGATCAGCGCGCCCTGCTGCATATTCCGCGCACCTTCGACGCCAGCAAGCCTGGAATCATGGTGCTGTTCTTCCACGGCCATGGGGCAACACTGGCAAGAGACGTTGTGGCGCGCCAGCGGTTACCTGCACAAATTTCCGAATCCGGCATGAATGCGGTCCTCGTGGCCCCGCAATTCGCAGTGGATGCAAGAGACTCAAGTGCTGGAAATTTCTGGCAATCGGGCGGCACGCGCCGCTTCCTTGACGAAGTCGCACCACAATTGGCCAACCTGTCTGGTGATCCCCAGACTGAAGAGGCCTTCAGAAACATGCCTGTGGTCATTGTCGGCTATAGCGGCGGGTATTTGCCCACTGCAGCCTCGCTGGCCAATGGCGGCATTTCGGAGCGGGTCAAGGGTGTGGTCCTTCTTGATGGGCTATACGGCGAATTGGGCACATTCGCCAGCTGGATCGAACGCAATCGCAATATCGGATTTTTCCTGAGTGCCTATGCGACCTCGACGCGCAAGGGCAATGCAGCGCTCAAAGGCATGTTGAAGAAGCGCGGTATTGACTTCGCAACCACTCTCGGCGGCACCCTGAGGCCCGGCAGCGTGGTTTTTGTCAAGGCGGTCACCGGTCACCGGGACTATGTCACAAAGGCATGGGCTGAAAACCCGATCAGTGATGTTCTTACACGACTTCCGCCAAGCGCATGGCACACGGGCCCATCCCGTTCTGCTGCTCTTGTGATACCAAACGGGCAAAGATAATCCGGTCCGGACGCGCAATCAGTCTGCGCTTGCCCGGTCTATGAACGCTATATAACGTGACGCGCCAGCCACGGTTAGGACGACCAGCACACAATGGGTAAGAGTCAGTCGCGCGGTGAAGAAAACCCCGGCGAGCGTCAGCGCAAGCCAGCTGCAATTACCACTTTCACGGCGAGCGCCATTGCCGTTGCCGACATGGTCGGAATTGGTGTTTTCACCAGCCTTGGTTTCCAGGTCATCGACATCACGTCGGCGTTTTCCGTAATTCTGCTCTGGATCGTCGGTGGCGTCGTTGCATTGTGTGGCGCACTTTCCTACGCCGAATTGGCCGCAGCTCTTCCACGCTCGGGCGGGGAATATAATTTCCTGTCGCGCATCTATCATCCGGCGGTCGGCTTCATGGCCGGGTGGCTATCTGCCACGGTTGGCTTCGCCGCCCCTATCGCCATCGCCGCAATTGCATTCGGGGCTTATTTCAACGGCGTCGCGCCAGGCATTGCGTCTCCCCTCTGGCTCGGACTTGTCGCAGCCTGGGGTATAGCGCTCGTTCATCTTACAGGGCTCAAACAGGGCAGCAATTTCCAGAACGCATCAACGATCCTGAAAATCCTGTTCATTATCGGCTTTATCATCGCCGGCTTTTCTTACGGCACGCCACAGGACATCTCATTCGCACCGTCCTCTGTCGATTTGAGTCATATCACCAGCGCGCCCTTTTTCATTGGTCTCGTCTTTGTCATGTACTCCTATTCGGGTTGGAATGCGTCCACTTACATCATGGAAGAGGTCCACGATCCGCAGCGCTCGGTGCCACGCTCCCTGCTGATGGCTACCCTGATCGTGCTTGTTCTCTATGTCGGACTGAATGCCCTGTTCCTGTACACCACACCGATGGACCAAATGGCAGGAAAGGTCGATGTTGCACTGGTGGCGGGAAGGCATATTTTCGGCCAGACAGGCGGCGACATTGTCGGTGCACTGATCTGTTTCGGCCTGATCGCCACCATCTCCGCCATGACCTGGATTGGCCCTCGCGTCACAAAAGTCATGGGCGAAGACCTGCCAGTACTGGGGATTTTTGCGAGGCAGACAAAGAATGGGGTCCCGGCGGCCGCAATCATCCTGCAAACCCTGATCGTGACTGCCCTGATTCTCACTCAGAGTTTCGAGCGGGTCGTCGAATACATTCAGTTTGCCATCACACTTTCATCCTTCCTTGCGGTCCTAGGAGTGATGGTGCTGCGTTACAGGCAACCCGACCTGGCGCGCCCGTACCGCACGTGGGGCTATCCGGTCACGCCAATCATCTTTCTTCTGGTGACCGGTTTCATGATGGCTTATCTACTCGCCGAACGTCCGCTCGAATCAGTCGCGGGGCTAGCGACGCTGCTGGCGGGTCTCGCCGTGTATGCGCTCTCGCCCAAGCGCAAACCAGATGCATCCCAAGGAGTTACAATCGGTGAATAGAATGGCCACTCTCACCCGCGGCACTGCAGCTTTCCTCGCATTCCTTCTCCTCTACCTGACACCAGCCAATGCGGCATCGCCAAGCCTGAATGATACAGCGCGCTTCCTGGCCGGACTTGCACCATCGGCGGAGTCACCGCTTGCCCGGCTTACCAGGGAACGGAGTTGGCGGTTTCACTCGGCAACGCTGAGCAAGGCCTGGGGACGAATAGAAAAAACCCAGCTGAAACGAATTCGCACCTGGTCGAAGGCTCACGTTCCGGCAAATCGCAAACAGATGCTCTATATGTTCAGCGGGCCCGATTTCCTCTACGCAGACGCCTTCTATCCAGATGCCGAGACCTATGTGCTGAGCGCGCTCGAACCGGTTGGTCCTGTCCCCAACCTGTTGAGACTTTCTCCAGGTGCGCGCGCCGGTGCGCTTCAGGAGTTGCGCGGCTCCATGCAGACGGTGCTGAACTACTCGTTCTTCATTACCAAGCAGATGAAGACAGACCTGCGCTCAGGCAACATGCGCGGCACCCTGCCGGTGTTGTTTGTATTTCTTGCCCGCTCGGGCAACACCGTTACCGATGTGGATTTTGTAAGCCTCAATCCCGACGGGCTGGCCGTACCAAGAAATCTAAAGCTCAAGGGAAGTTCGCCGGGTGTGCGCATCGCTTTTACCGACGAAGCCGGCAAGGCCCGCACACTGTACTATTTCCAGACGGATCTTTCGAATGGGGGATTGAAGAGCAGTGGCTTTCGGGCATTTTCTCAAGCGCTCGGACCTGCCGACAGCCTGATCAAGAGCGCCTCCTACCTCCTTCACAGCGGCAATTTCAGCCTGGCCCGGAATTTCCTTCTCAAACAGAGCGACGTAATCATCGAGGACGATTCCGGAATTCCTCTGCGCAATTTTCCGAAAGGCCAGTGGGCATTCCACCCCTTCGGGAGGTATGTCGGCCCGATCAGCATATTTCCCAACCGCTACCAGCGCGATATGCAGCGACT
>DEIT01000023.1:7155-8118 GCA_002352635.1 Hyphomicrobiaceae bacterium UBA2767
CTGGGTCAGACATTTAGCGCTGCCTCAGGCACGCTTGGCTTGGGATCGCCTCCGCGCAGCGCCCTGCACTTGCGCAAGTTCGGCCTCAAGCTCCTGTGTTTCGTGGGTACGTGGCTTGGCCCAACCGGCGATGAGCGTGTAGAGCACCGGCGTCAGGAAAAGCGTCACGACAGCCGCCAGGCCCAATCCGCCAAAAACGACCCACCCGATCGACGCACGTGACTCTGCCCCCGGTCCGGCACCAAGGATCAATGGCAACCCGGCAAGCACCGTGGAGACCATGGTCATGACAATCGGCCTGACACGCACCAGTGAGGCTTCGCGCGCGGCCTCAAGCGCATTCATGCCGCGATCGCGCAACTGATCGGCAAACTCCACCATCAGGATGGAGTTTTTGGCCATGATGCCGATCAGCATGAGAATGCCAATCTGGCTGTAGATGTTGATGGTCGTGCCGGTCAGCGCCAACGCGAAAATTGCCGCGCAGATCCCGAACGGCACCGTCAACAGGACGACAAGCGCCGACGTGATGCTTTCAAACTGCGCGACCAGCACGAGGAACACGATCAACAGCGCCACCAGATATGTAATGATCACGCCTCTTGAGGTTTCATCCAGCTCCGCCGCTTCGTTCAAAAACAAGAGGCCAATGCCGGGCGGCAATTCATTCAGAGCAAGCTTGCGGACTGCGTCGACCGCATCGCGCATGGAGAAATCATCTGAAAGGTCGGCATCAACTTCGATCGCGCGACGCTGCCCGTGGCGGTCCAGCTCGGCAGCGACGGCATCTTCCTTGAACTCGATGAGTTGTGACAGTGGCACCAATCGGCCGTCAGACGCGCTGACATATAGTCTGCGGAGGTCGGACGGGTTGGAAACCGTCCCTTCGGTGGCCTGAACGACAATCGGCACAGTCTGATCATCGACAGTCAGTTCGGCAACCTCGTCATTGTCCACCAGCAC
>DEIT01000025.1 GCA_002352635.1 Hyphomicrobiaceae bacterium UBA2767
GCGGCTTCGGGCTGCTCACGCGAGACTTGGGTGCTGTCTTGTGCATAAGTCTGAAACGCGGTGAAAACCGCTGGCAAGACAGCCAGAAGAGAAAATATCCATCGCATTTGCGCCAACCATACCGGTTTGTACGCAAGAGGCTAGGGGAGTGTTCGCACCTCTTTTGGACAGTCCACCAGCTCAAACCACCTTTCGAACTTCATCCAGGAAGTTGGCGACTTCGCCACGCAGCATCTCACCCTTTTCAGCCAGCTCGGTTGATGCGCTAAGCACCTGCGAGGCGGCGCCGCCGGTTTCTGTGACAGCATTACTGATGGTCGAGATATTGGCGCTGACTTCCGATGTGCCGGTGGATGCCTGGTCGATATTGCGCGCAATTTCTGATGTTGCAGCGCTTTGTTCTTCGACCGCCGCTGCAATCACCGTCGAGATTTCGCTTATCTTTGAGATCGTATTGCTGATGCTCTCCATTGAAGTAACGGTTTTGCCACTCGCGGACTGGATTTCGGATATCTGCGCACCAATTTCTTCGGTCGCCTTGGAGGTCTGAGAGGCGAGCTCCTTAACCTCGGATGCCACTACGGCAAAACCTTTGCCTGCCTCTCCGGCGCGTGCGGCCTCTATGGTAGCGTTCAGCGCCAGCAGGTTCGTCTGGTCAGCGATATCCGTGATCAGTGCGACCACCTCTCCGATCTTGTCGGAGACCGCGGCCAGGCTGCCGATATCCTCGTTGATTTGCTTTACTTCGTTCACCGCCTCAGTGGTAATTTGCGATGATTGGTTTACCTGCTGATTGATCTCGGCGACGGAGTTGGTCATCTCCTCTGTAGCGGCGGCGACAGAACCAACATTTGCTGATGCTTCCTCAGCGGCAGCGGCGACTGTCGTTGACTGTTCGCTTGCCGCGGCGCTGGATCCGGCCATGGTCTTTGCCGACGCTTCAAGTTCGGTTGCAGCAGAGGCGACGGACTCGACAACTTCCTTCATTTCCTCTTCGAATTGCTGGATCACCATTTTGAAGCTGTTGACGCGATCTTCCATAGATTGCATCGCGCTATTCACCGTTCGACTCGCCTCGCCAAAGGCGCCAGTCATGCCTTTTTCCGAAATTCGCCGGAAGTATTTGTTGGCTGCGACATATTCAAGCGATGCACGGGATTCGCGAACATAAGCATCGGTTCGGTCAATCAACCGGTTGATGGCATGAAGCAGCTTGGCAGCGTCACCTGTCTCGGTGATGTTGATAATACGCGCTTCAAAGTCGCCATCGGCGACCGCCTCACAAACGGCAACTGCCTTTGTGATTGCTGACTTGTGATCGTTGGAAAACATTGAGTCTGAACCTTTTTCTGCACTAATTCCGGTGAGCGAGATCGGCCGCCTTTGGCCTATAACGTTGCGACGAACTCGTCGTATTGCTTGTTGTTTTTCGCCAGAAGGTCCCCTACCAATCCGGTTGAAGCTTCAAGCCCGCTTTTTCTGTTTTGATGCCGTTGCTCTTCAGCCAGGAGGTCCTTGTAGAGCGGGATTATTGTGCCTTCCAAAATCTTCCGATCGGGCACGCGGCGGTTGGAGTGATATCCAACTATGTTCCCGGAGCCATCGCGACTCGGCGTGACATGGGCTTGCACCCAGTAGTGATCGCCATTCTTTGAGCGATTGATGACGTAGGCGAAAATCTCGCGCCCATCCTGGACTGTGTCCCACAGAAGTTTGAAGACGCAGCGTGGCATATCGGGATGGCGGATCATGCTGTGCGGCTTGCCAAGGCATTCCTGCTCCGTGAATCCGGCAATGGTGAGGAACACATCGTTGCAGTAGGTTAGATGACCCTTCAGATCTGTCTTGCTGACGATGATTTCGTTCTCATCGAAAAACCGCTCGACGCCTGTGACCGATACTTCGCGTGGCATGGAATCTTCTCCGATTTCGGCGACCCATCGCATCAAAGGCGCTGCCGCATTCCAACGTTTCTTGACGCAAAAGTTGCATACTGTTCAATCAATGCATCTTATGCATGTAATGGTTAATTCGAAGTTTTTACCCGCAATGGTTGTAGTCACTCTCGTTTAATAAATTGCCGCAGGTATAAAAACGGGCGATTCTTGTCGCCATGAACGCGCCTCACACATCTTTTATTCGCGCGCGAGGTGGTCGGTCCTCTAGGGTCTTTCGCGTTAGCGTTCCAATTATCTCTTGGGAAACCCGGTTCATGATCCATGTCCTCGCCGCTCTGTTCATTCTTCTTGTCGGTCTGCCGGAGGCGCTCGCCGTGAGCCCGGGTGCAAACGAGACGCGCAAGCCCAATCGCCTGATCAATGAGGCATCCCCCTATCTGCGCCAGCACGCCTACAACCCTATCGACTGGTATGCGTGGGGCGATGAGGCATTTGAAAAGGCGAAGCGGGAGAATAAGCCGGTTTTTCTTTCAGTAGGCTATGCCACCTGCCACTGGTGCCATGTGATGGAGCGGGAAAGCTTTCAGAATGAAAAGATTGCGGAGGTTCTCAATGCGAGCTTTATCGCGATCAAGGTGGACCGCGAACGCCGCCCCGACGTTGACGAGACCTACATGTTGGCAACCCAGCTCATTACCGGCGGTGGCGGTTGGCCCAATACGGTCTTTATGACGCCCGACCGCAAACCATTCTATGGCGGTACCTATTTCCCGCCCGATGCGTTCAAATCGCTTTTGGTCCAGGCGTCCGGTCTCTGGTTACGCCAGCAGCCCCAACTGGAGCAGGATGCTGAAGGGATTGCTGAGAAAATCAACACCATAATGACGGCGCGGGTTGCGGCGGCGGAAATCTCACCGACCGTTCTCTCAGCAGCCACCGATGCAATCATGCAGGAGTATGACCCCGTCTACGGTGGCTTTGGAAACGCACCAAAATTTCCCCAGGAGTCGGGGCTTCTGTTTCTTTTGCGCATAGCGGAAAAGGACGGGCGAGAGGATTTGCTCGACGCTGTGGACTACACGCTGGAGTCAATCCTCAACGGCGGCATTCATGATCAGGCGGCCGGAGGATTTCACCGCTACTCGACCGATCCGAAGTGGCTCGTACCGCATTTTGAGAAGATGCTCTACAACCAGGCGCTGATCACCCAGGCGCTTGTGCGCACCTACAAGCAGACGGGCAACGCCCGGCTTGCCGCCGGTGTGCGGCGAACGCTTGACTACGTCCTTGCGGACATGACGTCGCCTGAGGGCGGGTTCTACTCAGCCCGAGACGCAGACAGCGAGGGCGAGGAGGGCACATTCTACGTATGGAACAATGAGCAACTCGAGCAGGCACTTTCTGCGAAAGACGCCGAATTTGCCGAAAAGGTCTTCGGCGTAACGCTGAAAGGAAACTTCGAAGGCGGGGCGACGGTCCTGCATTTTGCGAATACGCCCGATCAGCTTGCAAAAGAGTTTGGCGTTGGGCGGGCTGAATTTGAAGCGCGCGTTGATGAGATCCGGAACAAACTCGCGAAAGCACGCTCAAAGCGCGAGGCCCCCATTCGCGATGAGAAAATTGTCGCTGCCTGGAACGGCATGATGATTGTCGCCTTTGCGGAAGCGGCCGAAGTGCTGGATGAACCACGTTACCGCGAAGCTGCGCTCAAGGCTGGTACCTTCCTGTGGGAG
>DEIT01000149.1:0-1549 GCA_002352635.1 Hyphomicrobiaceae bacterium UBA2767
AATAGTCAGCGCTGCTGCCACGGAACGTTACACTCCAAGTTCATTGCGTCCGTATGTGAACGTCTGGTCCATGAGGCTACGCAGTTCTTTCGAAATATCCCCTAACTCAAGAATGTCGACGGCTGTGGCGATAGCACCGACAAATCCTTGCGTATGCCAATGTCCAGGTGGAGGGAGCGGCGGCAAGTCACTTGCATCCAGATGCGGCCATGGGTTGATGTAGAAGTAGGGCTGGGCATAGTTTTCATCGCCAGGCGACATGCCCACGCCGATGCCTCGAGCAGTTTCGAAGTCGCCTGCTTCTAGGCTGACATAGGTCGCTATATCGAAATGATGCGGCCAGCAGCGCACCGGACTTGGGCCAGGATTGAGACCCTCTTGTTCAATCGCAAAATCACTAATCAGGGCGTTGGCGAGATCAAACCAGGAAGACAATGTGGCGAGTGCCGCCTTCCCGGTCGATTGATCGAATACGTCCACCGCATCGACGTCAGAGGGAAGCGCATAAGGCAGCTCAACACCAGAGGCGGGCTTCAGTCCGGCCTTTGCAAGTTGAACATCGAGCCATACTGCAGCGTCTCTCATCGAGATATTGTCGAGCGTCCTCAATTCGATGGTTTCTTCTTCACGCACCAGCGCAACGCATAGCGGGCTTAAAGACACCGAAACAAACCAGCTCCCCTGGCTGTTCGTAATGGGTTGTGACAGAAACCGGCGCTCCCTGCTGTCCCAGCCCAGATTGGAGTGGCTGTCATCTGGTGCGGTCACAAGGTTTGCGCGAGCGGCCATTGTCGCGAGCTGAACCGCCTTGTGCGCGATTGCGCGCGCTGGGCCCAGCGATTGCGGCGGAACGCCGCGAAGCGCATATTCAACTGTCATTGGTGGGTGCTCCTTTGGTTCCTGTCGCTCCATGGCACTTCAAACCAGTTCGGCATCGGTAATGACCTCAACGAGCGATGGCCCGTCATGAGCGAGGGCAACCGAAATTGCTTCCTCAAGGTCTTCCGGTTTGGTGACTTTCTTGCCGTGACCGCCACACAATTTCGCGAAGGCGGCGAATGACGGGTTGTGCAATTCGGTTTCCCAGACGGGCCATTCGCCCGCGCGCTGTTCCTTTGAAATCTTTCCAAGCTCGGAGTTGTTGAGCAGGATGTGGGTGATGTTCATGCCGTATTTCACAGCGGTGGTGAACTCCATCGCATACTGGCCGAACCCCCCATCGCCGGAAATGGAGATGACTTTCCGTCCGGCAAACTGTTCAAAATCCTGGGTGGCCGCCCAGGCACCCATTGCGGCAGCAAAGCCGAACCCGATTGAGCCAAGATAACCGGACATCAGCACTCGCTGGCCTTTGGTCTCGAAGTAGCGGCCAAAGGAGTAGGTGTTGTTGCCGACATCAACGGCAATGATCGCATCGTCCGGGCAGAGCTTTGTCAGCACGTCAAAAATTGCGGCGGAATGGACGCCGCCATCCTGGTTTTCCGACATTCTGGACGTCTTTTCAGCGCGCCAGATTTTCCAGCGTTCAACGAGTTCCCCGATCTGGTCC
>DEIT01000149.1:1733-9954 GCA_002352635.1 Hyphomicrobiaceae bacterium UBA2767
CGACCCAGAACACCGGCGGCATTGGGGTGACTGTCGGCTATCAGTCCCTTGCCCTTAAAAGTGGTCATGATGGGCGCACCGATTGTCTCGGCAAGCCCTATAATCTGATCACGCGCCTGAATGGCGCCATAGCCCATGACAATAATAGGCCGTTTGGCTTTGTTGATCAGTTCAATCGCCTGTCCGATGTCATTATCGGATGGAATGATCACGGCTCCGCCCATACGTCCCGATGGGCCACCCGGCTTTGCATCGCTTGAGATCGTTTGAATATCATCAGGAAAAATAAGGTGGCTGACGTCACGCTCTACGATGGCTGTCTTGCAGGCCAGCGACATCAACTCCGCATGATTGGAGGTGGGGAGCACAGGTTGTGAGAAACGTGCGACGGCTTCAAAGGCGGATTTGAGGTCGATGTCCTGAAAGGCGCCGGGACCGAAAACCTGCGTCTGGACCTGCCCTGTGAGTGCAAGAACGGGCGCGCGGTCAACTTTCGCATCCCACATGCCTGTCATCAGGTTGGTCGCGCCGGGACCTGCAATCGTAAGACATGCGGCCGGAACACCGGTCAGCTTGCCGTAACCGGACGCAGCAAAGGCGGCAGCACCCTCGTGGCGGACACCGATATAACTGATCTCACCGTCGGCAGCGCGTAGCCTGATGGCGTCGGCCAGTCCGAGATTGGAGTGGCCGACCATGCCGAAGACGCGTTTGACGCCCCAATTGACCATGGTCTCTGCCATGACATCGGTAACGGTTCTTTCGCGCTCCGGCTCCGGTTCCAATCCGACGAAAATGCCATCATCCCGGATTTCAACGGGGTACAGGGTCTGGCCTGAGTCTTCATGCCCTCCGGGAGGTGCACCGGTCAGCGGATCAAAGTCCCACCCATGCCAAGGACAGCGAATCCAGCATTTCCCGTCAATGCCGTGTTCAATGGAACCTTCACCAAGTGGACCGCCCTGATGGGGACATCGATTGTCCATCGCCGCCCACTGTCCGTCGAAATGCGCAAGACAAATTGAGACGTTGCGGGCCGTTACGGATTTGACCCGGCCGTCAATCAGATCGTCGACCTGACCGACTTTCACCCAGTCCAGTTGCTTTTCATTCATCGCCGCGCTCCATCTGCTTCAAATATAGTTCGTTTCAAACCGACTGCATGGCTAGCCAATGCCTCCGTAAGCGACACCCGACAACCCGGCCATGTCCTTCTTCCAGGTTGTCAGGTCAGTCTGCGAAAAGTTTGCGAGATGATCATGACCGCAGGCACGCGCCATGACCTTCATGAGGTCCGTTGACGCCTCAAAAAAGTTCTTCAGCTGCTGCGCCGATTTTTCGACGACGAGCCGGTTCATGAGGTGTGGTTTTTGAGTGGCGATGCCAACGGGGCAGTTGTTGGTGTGGCAAGCTCTCATGGCAATGCATCCGACGGCCTGAATTGCCGCGTTGGAGACAGCAATTGCATCGGCACCAAGAGCCATGGCCTTCACGAAATCTGCCGGTTTTCTCAGGCCACCGGTTATGACGAGCGTCACGCCGCGATCGGCACTGTCAAGGTGGCGTCTCGCTCGGGCCAGGGCGGGAATTGTCGGGACGGAGATGTTGTCCCTGAAGATAACAGGTGCGGCACCGGTGCCGCCTCCCCGGCCATCCAGAATGATGTAATCGACACCGATTTCGAGGGCTGCGTCGATGTCCTTTTCGATGTGCTGTGCGGAGAGTTTGTAACCAATAGGTATCCCGCCCGTCCGGTCGCGTACCTCGTCGGCAAAATCGCGAAACTGGCTGACTTCGGTCCAGTCGGGAAAACGTGCCGGCGATATGGCAGCTTCGCCCTTCTTCAATCCGCGCACTTCGGCAATTTTCGCCGTGACCTTGGGACCCGGCAGATGGCCTCCGGTTCCGGTCTTGGCCGCCTGGCCACCCTTGAAATGGAAAGCCTGACATTTGGTGACCCTGTCCCAGCCAAAACCGAACCGGGCCGAAGCCAGTTCATAGAAATAGCGGGAGTTCTCTTCCTGCTCTTCGGGCAGCATTCCGCCCTCCCCCGAACAGATACCCGTCCCTGCAAGCTCAGCGCCGCGGGCAAGGGCAATTTTCGCCGGTGCTGACAGCGCACCGAAGCTCATGTCCGAGACAAACAAAGGAACTTCAAGCTTGAGGGGTTTCTGCGCGTTCGGACCGATAACCACATCCGTTCCGACCTCTGCCTCGTCGAGCAATGGCGGGCGGAAAAGCTGCGCCGTCAGAATCTGGATGTCGTCCCAGCTCGGCAACTGGTCGCGCGGGACACCCATCGCCTCGAAAACACCATGATGACCGGTCTTGGAGAGCCCGTCGCGGGCATATTGCTGTATCAGCGCGTTGTTGGGTTCTTCGGGAGTGCCATGGCTGGTGTCCGCGTAAAGGCCAAGATACGCATCCCGGTCGAAAGGCTGGGGATTCTCCAGGGCCCATTGGTTGATTTCGTCTTCATCAACCAGAACATCGCCATCTTCGATCCAGGATGAGAACTTCCTGAGCACTTCGTTGTTGGCGTACTCCGAAACGCCGCTGTCGAGCCGGTAATCCCAGTGATGAACGCCACAAATGAGATTGTTGCCACTGACGAACCCGTCCGACATGAGCGCGCCTCGATGAAGACACCGCCCGTAGAATACAGAAACCGTGTCATCAAATCGCACGACGACAAGATCAACTTCTCCGACCAGGCCATAGGCCGGCTTTCTATCCTTGAGGTCGTCGTATTTCGCTACAGAAACTTTTTTCACAACAATCTTCCTTCTCCAATGTTTGATCAGTCAGCCCTTGTGGTGAGTGGCTTGGCAGTGCGTTCGATGGGTTCGCTCTCCGGGCATTCGCCCTTTTCCTTGATGCGCGCCGCATACCAGAGCGCACCCGGAACAGCGCTGAGCCCGTGCAGCAAGGCGCTGATCCAGACCGCGTTGATTGCCAGCATGAGAATAGGCTTACCCAGTTCTTCCACCGTCTTGTCGACAACAAGGAGCGCGAACAGGGCGGTTGCGAGTCCCCGGGGGCCGAACCAGCCGAAGAAGCCGCGCGTGACAGGCGCAGCATCCGTCCCGATGAGCGAAATCCAGATGGCCAGCGGCCGGACCACGAACAGGCTAAGCAGGATGAGCACCAGTGTAGCTGGTGTGAGGTGGTGCAGAGCTTCAGGCACAAGGGCGACTCCGATCAGCAGGAACGCGCTCCACGTGATGAGCTGGCCTTCGCTTTCCGTGAACTCATAGATGAACTTGCACTGCCCCTGAACCTGGCTCCCAAAGCACAACCCCGCCGTGAAGGCAGCGATGAATCCGTTCCCGCCGACGGCCGTCGCCGCCAGAAAGGCCGCGCCTGCCAGCGCGAGTGCCCCAACGCCTTCATAGACATCGGAGGTGTAGTCGAGCGCCTTGGCTCGCAAAAGGATGAAGGCACCGGCAAAACCGAACGCCGCGCCAACAAGCGGCCCGAGGGTCAGTTGTTTGACGCCAAACAGGATCCACGACACGTTTTCCTGGTTCATCTCTTCCGCGGTGAGACTGGCGAACAGGAGGACGGCAGGGAGCGCCAGCCCGTCATTCAGCCCGCTTTCCACCGTTAATGCCCGGCGCGGGCGTTCGGGAATGAGCGGATTGGTCACTACCGCCTGACCAAGGGCGGCGTCTGTCGGCGCCAGAATGGAGGCAACGAGTAAGAGCGCGAAGACAGGCCAGCCGGGAAGTATCATCCAAGCCGACAGCGCACCGAACAGGATCGCGAGCGGAAGCCCGATCAGCAGCATACGCTGCGGCCACACATGCTGGCGGCGCAATGCAGCAAAATTGATCTTCGCCGCATCGAGAAACAACAGCAGAACCAATGCCACCTCGGCCGTTACATGCAGGATTTTCTCGATCTCCGCATGTGGTACGAGCCTGGTTTGCGCCAGCAGGTATCCGAAGGCGAGAAACGCCATAGGCGCCGTCAGGACGGTTGACGAAAGCCGTTTGGCAACCATTGTGAAGGCGAGCATGAACATCGCCGAAAGAAGCAAGCCTGCTGTCATCTGATCGCACCTTTGTTGGGAAAATTGCGTCCCGGAGAACATTCGCGCCCATTTGTATGATGCGCAGGCGCTGTATAAGGTTACATCCGATTACGAATTTTATCTGCTTTGACCGACATCACTGTGTCGCGATGATGGTTAATGCCAGCAAGATGTAGGTTTTGGCCTCGGCGCATCCCCCCAAAAACGAACCACGTCGTGACGATGCGGAGTTGATGAAGATGTGGCCGATCTCACGCCGCGTTAACTCACCCAGGAACAACGATCCCGAAATTATTGATTTGTTCGAGGACGGAATATAGGCGTGCGCATTGAAACAATTACACTAATTACATAAGAGAATTAAACTTTACCGGTACAGCTTGCAGATATAGACTGTGCCATGAATTATTGGCCGGCGATAATCGTTTCTATCTATATATTCTACATAGTTGTTACGTTTGGTTTTTTGTATCGCCATGGACAGAAATCAATCAGACATCGGACTATTTATTTGTTTGCTGCCATTGCGTGGCCCTTATACTGGATTGTAACTCATGGACTTTCGGCAACAGTTAGGGAATTTTTTGGCTTCTTTGCCAAACTGGAAAACCAAATAGTTGCGATTTACGGAATAGGCTCGGTGCTCTTACCTGGTGTTTATGTTGGTCTCAACTGGGGTAACTGCTCAGGCTTTTCGGGATGCTTGGCGGTACTGGGCAAATCGTTGGTCTGGGCCGCTGTCTGGCCTTCTTATGTGATCCTTATGTATTTGCAGGCTTGAGAGCCGACCGTATAAGTGTCCTTATGCGGGGGCAAGGAGAGTGCCTTGCCCTATATCACCAAGAATCCGACATTCGGGGATAGTGTCTCGTCCGGCGATCTGATCTGGATTTATTGCCGGGGGTGCCTGCGCGAATTCGAGATATGCGCAACCGCCATGCCTCCCGGCATTCCTCATGCCACCCTATTTCCAGATATCGTCAAATACCTGAGATGCGGAACCTGCGGGTCCAAGAGAATTTGGGTAATGCCTGAAGTGCATAGGGGCGGGTTTATCCT
This sequence comes from Hyphomicrobiaceae bacterium UBA2767, assembly GCA_002352635.1. Classification (GTDB taxonomy): domain Bacteria; phylum Pseudomonadota; class Alphaproteobacteria; order Rhizobiales; family Methyloligellaceae; genus UBA2767. The sequence continues at coordinate 6,829 of DEIT01000149.1, forward strand.
GGCCCGCGCGAGGCAGGGTTCGCCGCGGGCATTGGTAGTTCGGACGCCGGCCGACGATCGAAACTAGGACAAGCGAAGTTAATCGGAAAGCGGCCGATCTAACGTTCCCGCGCAAACCGAACCCGTTTTCATGTCGCAGTCATGTCGCGTCGAGCGAATCTCACTGTTTTGAAGTCCTTGAAACTCAATGAAATTATATGCAACACAAACGCAACATGAAATATTTTGATATCGACCTAACTCATTGAAAATATTGGCGATCCCGGCAGGACTCGAACCTGCAACCTGCGGATTAGAAGTCCGCCGCTCTATCCAGTTGAGCTACGGGACCGGCTGGGCCGCCCGTAGCGGTCCGGTCGTCGTCTGGCAAACTCAATGGGTCCACGACCCGATCCGGCCAAACTTGAAGTTGTCCGCATAGGACTTGGCTCGGTGTTTGCGCGGTTTCGGCTCGCGCACTGCAAAGGCAATCCCGTTGCGACGCGCATATTCGATTGCCTCATCCTTGGTCGAAAACTCTATGCGGATTTGCGATTTCATGTCCCGGGAACTTGTCCATCCCATCAGGGGTTCGACCTCGCGGCGTGCTTCTGGCGCAAATTCCAGAACCCATTTCTTCGTCGCGGCATTACCCGATTGCATCGCCGTTTTTGCCGGTCTGTAGATGCGTGCAACCATGAGCTTCCCCATTGAGACGGCACCGGTCGTGCCTCGTCAAAAAAAGTGGTCGGGGCAGCAAGATTCGAACTTGCGACCCCCTGCTCCCAAAGCAGGTGCGCTNNCTACCAGGCTGCGCCATGCCCCGAATCCCTAGATTCCTTGAGTTTCTTGCACTTGCGGGGGCTCACGGTCAACCGCCTAAAGCGGAACAAACGGGAAAAATCGACCGAATCGGGAATTGCTGTCCCGAAGTAGTCCCGAAGTGGTTGCGGTATCCGTACTTTTTTTGTTCGCGATTCACCACTGCCCCATTCAATTGACGGATGAAATATCGAAGCTGTTGATCGATAGATAACCTGAAGCGAAAATTACTCGGAGATGCACACGGACGTGTATGATCTTAAACTAATCATAGTTCGGCAAAGCAATTTGGAATTCCGAGATGCCTAATCTTGAAACAGACATATTGGGACAGGTCGCTAGGCTACCTTTGAAACCGTCATCGGCAACATCTGTCTGGATGTCCGCTTTCGGGGGTAAAGCGGACGCGACACACGGGCCAATTTCAGGTCTGCTTCTGACCCAAAGCGGGCATTGTCAGTGTCGATATAATTGCCCACTCAATTGGCATATAGATTCGTTGCTCGAGAGACCAGGGTCGACGCGATCGCTGGCATCGCTGCAATGGCTTTGGCTTTCGAGGCGGCGAAGCGCTCATCGCCAAACTCTTGGTATTCAATGCCGATGTGATGGATGTCGTCGACACCGAGGTATTTCGACACTGTTTCTAGATGCGACGTTAGGTGGTTAGAGTGTTCATTGGCTTCGCCGCGCCCAAAGCCGAACTCGCCCCAGGATGTCAGCATAACGAGCGTTTTGCCACTCAGGATCGGCATCAGCGGTTGATCGCCTCTAGCGAGGTCAAATGTGAATGTCTTGTTGATCCGAACAACCTGATCGACCCACGCTTTAAGGTGTGCCGGCATGCCGTAATTGTACATCGGCGTGGCAATGACGATAATGGCGGCCCTTTTAATCTCATCGATCAATTCGTCGGATTCTTCGACCAGCGCCTGTTTTTCTGGGCTCAGTTTCTCTGGGTCGGTGAAGACGGCGGCAATCCAATCTTCCGTGATCAATGACGGCGGGTTCGTCCCGACATCGCGCTCAATGATGCACGCGGTGGGTTCAGCCTTCAACCAATGGTCAATGAACAATTTGCTCAGAGTGCGCGTTAGTGACCGGCTCTTTCGGGCGCTGGCGTCGATTCGAAGGATCGTGGTCATGGAATTTCCCTTGGTTGCAATTTTTCAAATCTCAAGATGAGGAATTCGTAGTCGTAACGATCTCAATGAAGGATAAATTGGCCAAAATGCGCGACGTGACAAAAGGAAAGATCTCACCTATAAAACTAATAAGCTCGTCCATAAGATCGACCGATGCGCTTTCCGTCTGCCTCAGCTCTACGAGTTTTCGACGCCGCCGCCCGGCTCGGCAGCTTCAAGGGCGCCGCTGAAGAATTAGGCGTGTCGCGGACAGCGGTGTCCCATCAGATCCGGTCGCTAGAAGACCAGCTTTCCCTCGCGCTATTCGTTCGCATGACGCGCAGGGTTGAGTTGACGGATGCGGGCGCAACGCTGGCGGCAGCCACGTCGGTGGCATTTCAGCAGATCAATGATGCACTAGAGGATTTGACGCTTTCAGAGCGTACTCTGACGATTTCGACGGTGCCGGCATTTGCCGCGCTTTGGCTCGCTCCAAAACTCAATGATTTCGAGGCGCGGCATCCGGATATCAGCGTGCGCGTGGAAACGTCGACGGAAATTGTCGACCTCAACCGCGATCGCCGTATCGATCTTGCCATTCGCTATGGCGGCGGCGACTACGCGGGATTCGAGACGATACCGATTGCAAGAGAAACACTGGCCGCGTTTGGGTCGTCAGAATACGTACGCAGCTTAAACCGATTTTCAGATGCGGTGCTAATCAGCACCAGGTGGGTTTCAAGGACGTTGCCCGCCTTCACTTGGAACGATTGGGCTGACGCCGCCTCTGAACCGGCGCCAAAAGCCAGCCAGCGCCACTTCGATCAGGAACAACAGGTCATTCAGGCGGGATTAGCGGGGCAGGGATTGATTTTGATGAGCACGCTATTGGTTGAAGATATGGTGCATCGCGGCTGGCTAACGCCGTACAGACCTGAAATCGTGCTCAACGGATTCAACTATTCCGCCGTAACGACCCAAGCCCATGCAGGCGTCGGAAAAGTGAGGCGGTTTCTGTCTTGGATAAAAGAAGAGGCCATGACCAACGCAAAAGTCCAACGCTGAACGATCTCAGAATTGCGCTCATTGCCTATAGGTTTTTTCGAAAGGATCGGCATATTTGTTCTGCGTAACGCGTTAAAGTCGCTGACGCGCAGACGCAGCCAATCAAGCGTAATGTGCCAATGTCCGCCTCTGGCAC
>DEIT01000012.1 GCA_002352635.1 Hyphomicrobiaceae bacterium UBA2767
CTCGAGGGTGACGCCTTCCTCGCTGTTGTAACAGGTCGAAAATGCGTAGAGTCCCTGATAGTCCGCGTCACAATTGTCCAGGTTCCCGTCGACGATGACCTGCCACGCGACCTTCATCTCCTCTCCATCAAGCGCCGTGAAGATCGAATGATACTTTGACGGATCGTCGAGAATTTCTCCGTCATTGGGGATCGGGATCCGGTGTTCGCCGTTGGCAAAAATGTAGCCAGTCTTCGGGAATTTCTGCGGCCGCATTCCGTGTATGTCGGCCGCATTCGGGATCTCGACAATCTTGTCGCATTTCATGACGTCGCAACGAACCCGCGCCACACGCGTGTTCGCCTTGTCATTCATATAGAGATACCGACCGTCATATGTGCCGTCCGTGAACGACATATGCGGGTGATGCAAATCGCCGTTCATCCAGACGTCTCCGCGGGAGGCGAGGTATTTTTTGGTCTCCGGCAGCAGACCTTCCGTGAGGATTTTCCGGCTCTCGTTGGTCTGACCCCACCCCGTAGCGCTGCAGCGGTTAAAGACCGGGATGCGCATGAGTTCGCGCATTGAGGGCAATCCGACAATGCGCATCTCGCCAGTCTGGCCGCTCGACCAGAAGCCGTAATACTCGTCAAGCTCGCCCGGGCCGACGTGGGCCTTGCCGGGTTCGGCCGCTTTCGCGGGCGTCGCGCCAACAAGGCTTTCCGCCAAAATGCCGCCGGTCGCGCCTCCCGCCGCCGCCAGCGCGCCGACAGCCGCCATCTTGGCTGGCGTCGCCAAAACGTCACGCCGACTATGCAGCCGTTTCGCCTTTTGCTCTTTGAGATATTTAAGGTTAGCCATGATTATGCTCCTTCGCTTTCTATATTCATGTGGATGACGTGCTGGCGGCACTTCGACTCGAACGGGTAGTTGCCTTACTGGGCGCCTTGCCCGATGCGGGAGGGCTCATTGTCAGTGCTGATAGATCGCGACGTTCCGCCCGAAGGCGCCGCTGAATGACAACCGGACAATTCTGTGCGTCGTGATAGACGGTCTGGCAGTGCAAGCAGTACAGGCACTCGTTCGCATTGATTTCACCTGTCGGATGTATGGCCTGGACCATGCATTCCGTCGCGCACCGCTGGCATGGCGAACCGCATTGGCGGTATCGTTTCAGCCACTCGAACAGCCGCAACTTTCCGGGGATCGCCAGTGCCGCTCCGAGCGGGCACAGATAGCGGCAATAGAAACGCTCGATGAACAGGCCGACCGCGAGCAGCGCGACCGCGAACAGCACGAATGGCCACTCGCGCGCGAATTTCAGAATGATCGCCGTCTTGAACGGCTCGACTTCCGCTAGTTTCTCCGCCAGCGACAGCGAATATAACGAGATGCCGAACAGAAGCAGGAAGATCATGTATTTGAACGCCCAGACGCGCTCATGCAGCCCCCAGGGCACCTGGATTTGCGGGATACGGACGAGTTTTGCCAGCCGGTTCAGGAGTTCCTGGAGCGCACCGAAAGGACAGAGCCAGCCGCAGAATGCGCCGCGGCCCCAGAACATGAGCGACGCGGCGACCGCGAACCAAAGAGTGAAGATCAACGGCTCCAGCAGGAAGTACTCCCAGCGGAAATCGGTGATGAGTGAATTGAAGAACGTCATCACATTGACGACTGAGAGTTGTGCGTTTGCGTAGAATCCGATGCCGAACAGAGTAAAGGTCAGAAATCCGACTCTGACCCAGTCGGTCAGCCGGGCGCGCTGCGCCAGCCAGTCCTGAAAGAAAAAGATCAGCGTCAGGACGGCCAAGGCCACGGCAATGATGATCACCTCGATGGTCTTTTCCCGCCACAACCTTTGCCAGACCGGGGGTGCACGTGGCGCGGCAGCCAGCAACTGGCCCTTGTCCTGCGCCGGTTCGGCCGCCGGCGCTTTCGTCGCCATTCTCAAAAACCTGTCCGGCGTCCGGTAGCCCAGATTAAACGTCAGAAAGGCCTTGTCGGTGGGGCCGGTGGCGCGTCCCACCAGCAGTTCGACCGACCATGGTTCCGTCGGATCGAAGACGGCGTCTTCGGGCAACCTGAAAAGCGCGACCTCCTGAAATTCCGGTGCGCCAACCGCCGTGACACGTCGCAGGCGTTTATACTCCTTGTCGCGGAAACGGACCGAGTGATCACCCTGGATGAGCTGGAAACGGTCGAAGATGCCGCCTCGGACAAATCCGGAACCGCGGAAGGAGTATCGTCCGCGTCCTGCGAGCAGAATGGCGTGCTGTTCAGGCGCCAGCTTCTTTTTCAGATTGGCGTATTCGTTTTTGCCCAGCAGGCTGAGACCGATCGCAGGGACGGAGACGAGCCCTGCGTTAAGATGGATGAAAATGTCATTCGGGTCCCCGGACTCGGGCCTTTCCGCCGCGATGGCATCCCCGGATTTATCGAAAGCCTTGTTGATCTCATCGATTGAGATATTGAGGGCGCGCACCGAGCCGTCACCCACCAGCGTTGCCCATCCCTGCACCGCTTGGTCATCGAGTATGAGTTCCCGTTTCGGACCGGCACGCGCAGTCAATTCGGGCTTCAGCCCGCCCAGACCAAAGCGGCGCGCAACTTTGATCGCTGAACGCAGAATGCTGTCGTCGATGACCATGATGGTCACAGTCGCGCCGCTTACGATATCGACCTTGTGATCCTCAACCTCGCCACGAGCAAGCGCGACGATATCGCGGCCGGTATATCCCTCGATGACATCGGTGACTCTCTTTTCCGGGATTCCGATGAGAACGATCGGTTCGTGATGGTCTACGAGTTGCGCGCCGGTGATTTTTCCGCTGAGGTCAAGACCGACCAGCACGTGAATGGGCTTGCCGGAATACCCGGTTGAACCGGCGAAATCCGAATTGAGAAAGATGTAACCTGCGGTTTGACCATTCGCTATCACAGGCGCGACGGGCGGTTTTCCAATCGGTTCGCCAAGGCGCGCTGCGCCGGGAAACACGCGCTGCAAATCTAGTTTGGGAATGAAGCGATCGAAAGCGTTCTGCGCCACGCCGCTGAACGGCCAAGCCATGGCGAATGCGAGCGTCAGCGCTAAGAAAACGAGCCACCGGGGGACTGTGTTGCACGCCATTGGATTCTCGGACTATGCCGCTGGACGGGAGGCGCAGTTTCAAGAGTCAGTTTCGAGCACAAAGCTCCCGTTGAATCACCCTAGCGCTCCTTCGCCCGCGCATACTTGACCGAGGTCAACCCGCCCAGGCGTTTGAGATGTGAAACTGGACCTGTTCGTCACTATGAACCTCTGATCGCCATGAACGTATCTGCACGTCTCAACATGATTACAAACGCGGACGAATTGGGCGCGATCGTGCGCAGGCGGCGCGACGATCTCGCCGGGCGCTATGAAAAGCACGCATCGGACATGGCGAAGATCGGCGAGCCGGATCTTGCACGGGTTTTTCGCGCACTCGTTGACGACTCGCGCGCAGACGAACTTCCTCAAGCCAGACCCGGACCAAATGCAGTTCAAACCTATGTGCCGGACGCCACTGCGCTGGTTGCGGCTGAGCCAGTGGAAATCGAGGGGCAATGGAGTGCGTATTCGATTTGGGCCGTAGCGGTGCGGAATGAGACCAAGCTGTTTGAAGACCTGACATCGCTTGGCGTTCCCATGAGCGCACTGGATTTGCGGTCAGCACTCGCGGTCGAGGCGCGGGCATGTCTCGATCGGGCGGCCCGCTACCGGGTCCAGCGCCGACTTGCATTCCATGCCAATCGGCTTGCGAACGAAACCGCTCGCTTCCCGGACGTTCGACGCATCGACACGGTTGGAGATTTCGCACACGCAGCGCTTGCTATCGAATGTTATTTTCTCGCCCTGATGCGCCAGTTCAACGGCTCCGGGCCCACGCTCGCGGACGTTGTTGACGCAACCGAGCGTGCGATCGCGCACCTGGAACAGATTACGCAAACCACCGAGGTGCCGAAACGTCTGCAAAATGCGCTCAGGCGGATGCAGAGTGCATCTCGTAACCCCAAGTTTCCGGTCGGTGCCTCCGGGAATACCGCCACAAGGGTCGCCCTGGAGGCAAACCGAATTTTCGACTATTACGACCAGGTGTTCGAGACGTCCCAAGACCCGCAGGTGACGGATGCCGCACAGGACATGGCTGCGCGCGTCATAGACCGGCTGCAGATTTTGAAGAAACAGCAGTTTGCCACTTAGGTTGCCCATAATTCACATGGCGAATTGGCGGGCTCCAATTTTCCGCGCTGAAGTCCGCTCCGGGTCACAAGCGGACATGTCAGCTCTGAGAGCCATAGCTACGGGTGGAGGCGCGGGGGACAAGTTTTCCAGGATCAGATGGAGCCGTTTCGGACGGAGCGCCAGTGCCCTTGGGAAAACTTGTCCTCTCATCGCGC
>DEIT01000208.1 GCA_002352635.1 Hyphomicrobiaceae bacterium UBA2767
TTCTCGTTGCGCTCATGGTGATTGGAAACCTCGGTCTTGTCTCGGTTGCGGGAACATTCATTGTAGCGCTCGTGGATGCAGGCGAGGGAGGTACGTCGATCCTATGGCAGGTCACTACGGTCCTGGCCGCAATTGGCGTCATTTTCGTCATGACAACATTCAAGCGCCTGGATCGAGTCATGTGCGATTTTGTCGGAGTAATACTGACGAAGATGACCTCGCTCGGAGATCGCCGGTATCAGCGCATCCTGCAGCTCGACGACGGATACAGCATCGCCGAACACACTATTGGCGGCACCCAAGCGGATGGTTCAAAGGTCCTGTCAGCGACAGACAACCCGGTGGAAGTTCTTGCTGTCAGGGACGGAAAGACGCGTGAATTTGGCCAAATGGGCGATGATCAATCCGTGTCTCCAGGTGACGTGTTGATTTGCTTTGGAACCGAAGAGGCACATGATTCATTCGAGGATGAAATCAACAACCCTGGCAGGCCAAACGCCAGTTGCTAATTGATTGCGGTGGGGTCAGTACCTGCAACTATCCCGCGCCGGCCGCAAAGACCTCGTTGCGAAAAATAACCCAGTAATTGTTCAGAGGCCCAGATGTGGCCCTGTTTCGACCAGTGGCCGTCGTGGCGCCAATGCGCCTTGTTCACCGGTTCGCCCAGAGACTTTATATATGCACGCTGCGACAAATAAGGGATCTTCAGGTCCTCAAGCATTGTCTTCAAACGCGCCTCGGGCAAACCGGTCAAGCCATGGGTGCCCAGCACCACGAGTTCCAAGCCATCTTCGATTGAGCGGCGTTTGAACTCTGCAAGACCGAACCGTGTAAAACGCAGGGCCTGCGCGAACGCTAGTGGAAGGGGATCGGTCTCCCTGAACATCTGATCGAGCGAAGGCCCTTTGGGATAGCTCCAGCCACGAAACATGGCGTCATATTCGGGATCGCTGAGTGTGAGATATCGCAGGTTGAAGGCCATTTTGTCTCTGCCATGGATTTCATTCCCCATGCCGCGCGCCAACGCGGGAAATTGCAGCGACAGCTTGGCGAAGAGCCAACGATAAAACCGGCTCGCCTTGTACAGGCGTTTATGTAGCCACCCCTGGTGGTCCTTGGCTTTAGGCAGCCTGTGGGCTTTCCAATCCGCGGCAATTGGCTGGATGGTGATTGCGCCGTGCTTGTCTTCACGGGCGAAAACACGCGGTGTGCGCTTGGGATCCCAGCCAACACGGATTGCCTCCAGCAACGACGAGTTGTTGGCAAAGTCGTTGCCGACGAATACCAGAACGACCACATCGGGCCTGCGTGGTTTGGCGAGGTGATCGTAATAGGGAAGCTGATTGATCTGGCCGGTGCCGGAAAAGCCGAACGCCATTGTTTCAACATTGAGCCCGGGGAACGCGTGCTCGGCCATGGTCTCTAGCACCACCTGCACTTTTTCCTTTATCGGCACCTGCGCCGCTTCAACAAAGGAGTCGCCAATGATTGCTATGCGACAGTGCCCGTCAGCCTTGTCGGTCGGCGGAAGAGGGCGATCAAGAAAGCCGACCTCGTTGCTGGTTTCCGTAACCTCGAAGTCCAGGCCATTGGTCGAATGAACTGTGGCGTTGGATTCAAATCTGGAACCCAACACCGGATCATGGATACTCGGCCATACGACCTTGTCGGAGGGCGGGAAAACGCGCGCCCATACTTCCACTAACAGGAAAACAAGTGCGAGTGTCACCGCTGTCTGGATCAAATACGGCTTGGCCGCGACAAGGGCTCTGCCGAGCGGTCTATCACGCCCGAATAAACTGCCCGCGTGAGCCGCCAGATAGGCGGCAATGAGGGCCAGACCCAGCCATTTCAGAGGGTCCAGCAGCCATGGGCGCAAAACCACATGATAATGGACGAGATATGTCCGGCCATTGCTGCGCGGATCGGAATTGTCTGAGGTTGAGAAATGCAGGGTGTCGTCCCAGTGCGCGTAACGCCCATGCCCAAGCGTTGCGATGGCCGAGGTGGAGGCGTGCCCGGGTTTGAGAGACTTTTCGTCCTCGCTGAGTTTGAGCGTGGAACCATACGGATCATCCCGCGTGTCAGCGGCAACTTGCCAGGGAAACCCGGGCTCCGGGATCTTGACGGTATACCGGAATTCAGCGCCTTGCCGTATGTCCGATGAACCGAACTCCCGCTGGCGTTCGACCGGGAAGGCGGCGCTCAGCAACGCTAATATCAGGAGCGCGAGGCCGCTGAACAGAATCCGCCGTTTCCGGAAAAATTTCCGAATGCGGTCCATCACGCATCCCCAGGGTCAATTTTCCTGGTCGGCAACCGGAATCCAAAAACGCCCAACATCAATCGAGTTCGAACCGATCTTCATAGCGCTGGATGAGCGCCTCATCCTGCGCCTCCTTGCGCATAATGCACCTGCCGACGGCAAGCACGTCCATATCCGTTCCCATGAAGCACCGAAACGCATCTTCCGGGGTACATACTATGGGCTCGCCACGGACATTGAAGGATGTATTGACGAGGACAGAGTATCCGGTCCGCTTTTGAAACGCCTCCAGCAGCCGATGGTAGAGGGGATTGGTTTCCCGGTGCACGGTTTGCACGCGTGCGGAATAGTCCACATGCGTGACGGCCGGTATGTCGGATCGCGGTACGTTGAGCTGGTCGATACCAAACAGCGCCTTGTCCGATTTGCCCATGGCCTTTCGCCGCGATTTCTTCACGTCAGCCACGAGCAGCATATACGGACTTTCCCGGTCCAGTTCGAAATAGTCGGAAACGTTCTCTGCGAGAACGGAGGGTGCGAAAGGCCTGAAGCTCTCGCGAAACTTGATCTTGAGATTCAATGTCTTCTGCATATCGGGTGACCGTGGATCGCCCAGAATGGACCTCCCGCCGAGTGCGCGGGGCCCAAATTCCATGCGCCCCTGAAACCATCCCACGGCCTTGGCTTCCGCAAGTGACCCGGCGACTTCCTCTATCAGTTTCCTGTCGCTCGCAACGTCGAAACGGGCGCCTGCTTGCGAAAGCCGGGTTTCGATATCCTCCTGGCTGAACTCCGGGCCGAGATAGGAGCCCTGCATGTCATCGAGGCCGCTGCGTGGTGCACGCTCACCCGAGGCAAATTCGTAGTAAGCTGCCAATGCTGCGCCAAGTGCGCCACCGGCATCGCCTGCAGCCGGCTGGATCCAGATATTGTCGAATGACCCTTCGCGAAGCAGTTTGCCGTTAGCGACACAGTTCAACGCCACACCACCAGAGATGCAGAGATTTTTCTCGCCCGTACGCTTTGCGATATCGCGGCCAAGCCTGAGCACAACTTCTTCGGTGACGGCCTGAACTGAAGCCGCGAGATCCATTTCACGTTGCGTAATGAGGTCTTCAGGTCGTCGTGGCGGGCCACCGAACAGAGCATCAAAGCGGCGATTGGTCATCGTCAGCCCGGTGCAATAGTCGAAATAGTCCAGGTCAAGACGGAATGAGCCATCATCTTTGACATCAATAAGATTGTCGAGAATGGTTTTGACGAACCTCGGCTCACCGTATGGCGCGAGACCCATCACCTTGTACTCCCCGGAATTGACCCTGAAACCAGTGTAATAGGTGAAGGCGGAATACAGCAGCCCAAGTGAATGGGGAAAGCGGATCTCCTCCTTCAGCGCAAGAGTCGCACCATTGCCGACACCCCATGTGCTGGTCGCCCATTCACCAACCCCGTCCATTGTCATCACCGCCGCCCGCTCGAAGGGGGAGGGGTAGAAGGCGCTCGCCGCGTGACTTTGATGGTGCTCGGCGAAAAGCAGCTTTGGCCGGATATCCTTCATCGGCTGGCCAAAAGCGCTAAGCGATTTCGCAAGAAGGTCTTTCTGAAACAGTTTTTCGCGAATCCAGACCGGTAAGGCGATCGAGAAACTACGGAAACCTCGCGGGAAAAAAGCCAGGTATGTTTCCAGCAACCGCTCAAACTTCAGGAACGGCTTTTCATAGAAGACAACATGGTCGATGCCGGTAAGGTCGCAGCCCGCGGTGTCCAGGCAATACTTGACCGCCTGTTCCGGAAAGCCGGCATCATGTTTCTTGCGCGTAAACCGCTCTTCCTGGGCGGCCGCAATAATCCGGCCGTCCTCGACAAGAGCAGCCGCACTGTCATGATAATATGCGGAAATACCCAGAATACGCATGACACCACTGATCCTGACAATGACCCGGCTCTAAAAGACCGTATAGATGAAGGGAGCCACCGCGGAACCTTGGGCCAGAATAACCAGACCGCCAAAAAGACCGATCACCAGAAGGAGTGGCAGAAGCCAGAACTTCTTCCTGACCTTGAGAAAAGCATAAAACTCCGAGAGAAAACCAATCACGTTAATTACCCAGTTTTGATGATTAGAATTGCCGCTTCAGCGAGTCCGGATGAGGGTCGCTTTCTTCGCGGGAGATCCAGTAACTCTTGGCATTTTTATCGAATGCGAGGTCGAGCGGTTTGATGCCAAACATCCGCATTACCACAGCAGTTGGCATAACACCGGCAACATATATCAGACCCATAATAATCGGGCTCATGAACCGGTGGAGCAGAAGACCGAATGCCGTCCAAGCCTTGTTGAACGGTCTAAGAAGAGCTGGCGCTAGAAATGCAAGCATTGCCGTAATGCCTGAGGCTACAAACAACCAAGGCCACCAGCTCGCCCCTTTGTACAGACCATAGCTGCCAATCAGCGCAAATACGACCGCAAACACGATACCAAAATTGCGCTCGGTCGGCCCCTCCGGGGGTTGCTCGTCCGTGATCCGCTCATGAGTGTTCCAGCCCGAATTTCGCAATTTGGTATTTCCTGTGATTGCAATGCCCGCTTCTTAACCGCTTGCCCCTGGTACAGCAAGGGCCCCCGGTTCTGCACCTCCTTGAATGTCTGCCGCCGACCTCAGCCAAATACCTCAGCAGGACTGGCGAATCGCTCCGTGTAGGTGATGTGTGCAGCACTCACAATACTTGGCCGCACGCGCCGATATGGTACGTTACCGGCCAAGTTCAACCGAGCAATCTGCCCGCGTGGCAGCGCCGACATTAGCTGGATAAAAAGATGAATGCTCGCCTTGGTGCGGTTTTATTGGCCGCCGCGATCGTGTTGGCCGCAGGTCTCTATATTTTCTCATCGTATGTAGACAGGAATGCACAATCTGCACGAACGGGCGGACAAGCACGCTCCGTACTGGTCGAAGTCGATACCGTGAAGATGGGAACGGTGCGTGACCGGGTTGAGGCCGTGGGCACCACGCGCGCCGTCAAATCGGTCAATGTCGTTCCTCTCGTGGCGGGACGGGTCGAAGAGATCAATTTTATTCCTGGAGAGCAAGTTAAGGAAAAACTGGCCCTGGTGCGCTTGAATGACGCGGAAGCGCGCGCGCAGGAGCAGGAAACGCGCGCCGAGCTCAACCGCGCCGAATTCGACAATGAACGTGCACAAACACTGTTGAAGTCAGGAGGATCCGTTTCGAGGGCCACGGCAGAGGAAAAGGAGGCGACCTATCTCATCGCCAAGGCGCGCCATGAAGCCGCCGTCGCCACACTTGATGAGCGAACCGTCCATGCGCCATTTAGCGGGAAGGTCGGGTTCCGCAACGTCGATATTGGCGAATATGTCAGTGTCGGTACGGTGCTGACGACGCTTGACGATCTGAGAACGATCGAAATCGAGTTTTCCGTACCTGAGATTTACTATGGCTCAATCAAGGACGGCATGCCTGTCATTGTGAGAACGCTGGCATTTGGCCGGAAACGTTTCAAGGGAACAGTCTCGCAAATTGATTCCCGCATCGACTCAGTAAGTCGCGCCTTCAGGATCAAGGCGGTAGTGCCAAATGAGACCGAGGAGATCCCGGCGGGTTTGTTCATGAATGTTCGGGTAACTTTGGCCGAAAGGGAGGCCATTAAAATCCCGCAGGAAGCGCTGGTGTTTCAGGGGCAGGAAACACTGGTCTATGTGGATGAAAATAATGTCGCGCTGCAACGCCGCGTTACCCTCGGTTCGCGTCAACGCCAGAGCGTTGAGATTACGGATGGACTCAAGGTCGGCGACCGGATTGTCGTGAAAGGCATCCAGAACCTGAGAGATGGAGCGCGCATCAAAATCGCTACAGACGCCCCTGATGACCAGCTGCCGCCTGCGGCGCAGGGTAAAAAGAGCTGAATGGCCATGTCGCTGCCGGAACTCTGTATCAGGCGCCCTGTCTTCGCCACCGTAATATCAGTGGCAATTGTGGTCGTCGGCCTGTTCGTCGTAAACCGGCTACCCATAAGGGCTTTGCCGGCGGTTGAAGCGACTTCAGTTTCAGTCAGAACACAATACACGGGCGCTTCACCACAGGTCGTCGAGACCGAAATAACCGAAATAGTCGAAAGTGCCGTGTCGGGCGTGTCCGGGGTCGACACAATCGAATCTCAAAGCCTGCGCGGCACATCGAGGACCACAATAGAATTCACCGCACTCACCAATGTCGATGAAGCGGTGAACGATGTCCGCGACGCGGTCAGCGGCGTCGCCAACAGATTGCCCGATGATGCGGACCAACCTGTCATTTCAAAAAACAACAGCGATGCCGATCCGATCATGCGCGTGTCGATTAATTCAGATCGCATGTCGGCGACAGAAATCACCGACTATGTCGAGCGCTTCATCACAGATCGGCTGACCGTCATAGACGGAATTGCCCAGGTTGATCAGTTTGGCGGACGCAGGCGTGCAATCAGGGTGTGGCTTGATCGCTGGGAGATGGCGGCGCGCGGAGTGACGGTGGAGGACATAGAGGTCGCCCTCGCCAAAAACAGTCTGGAATTGCCGGCCGGTGAACTGTCATCGGGCGGCAGGGAGTATTTCGTGCGCGCTGATGCACGCCTCACAACTCCCAAAGAGTTCGCGAGAATCCTCATCAAGCAGTCAGGCAAATTTCCGGTTCGGCTCCGGGATGTGGCAACCGTCGCCTATGGAGAAGAAGAAGACCAGACCGCGGTTCGAACGAACGGCCAGATGTCGGTTGGCCTGAACATCCTGCGGCAATCGCAGGCAAACACGGTCGCCATCTCAAAGCGCGTGCATGAAGTGATTGCCGAGCTGCGGCCAATTCTGCCGGAAGGCATGGAGGTCAGCATCAGGACCGATGATGCCGTATTCATCAATGCGGCAATCCGGGAAGTTGCGACAACATTGCTGATTGCTGTCACCATCGTCATTGCGGTGATCTTCCTCTTTGTCGGCTCTGTGCGGGCAACTGTCGTGCCCGCCATTACAATTCCCGTCACGATCATTGGCACATTTTTCGGCCTCTTCCTGCTGGACTACTCCATTAACATCCTGACACTCCTGGCGCTTGTGTTGGCGATCGGGATCATTGTCGACGACGCCATCGTCATTTTCGAGAATGCCCAAAGACGCTTCCGCAATGGCGAAGACCGAATAACGGCCAGCATACTCGGCTCCAACCAGATGATGTTTGCGGTCATCGCAACATCAGTCACCCTTATCGCGGTTTTTGTCCCGCTGACCCTTATCGAAGGCACGGTCGGGTTGTTGTTTGTCGAGTTCGGCGTGGTCCTTGCGATCGCCGTCGCCGTGTCGACTTTCATCGCGCTGTCACTCTGTCCCATGCTGACATCGCGCGTGCTTGAGGAGCGGAAAGAGAAAACGCGCCTGGCGGCCACCGTCGATCGGGTGTTTGCGGCAACAGAAAAGCAGTATCTCGCGGCGCTCAAGCCAGTCGTCGACAAGCCGCTGATTTCATTGGGGTTGGCTCTCGTCACAGGGGTGGCAGCTGTCGGGTTTTACAATCTGCTCCCGAGCGAACTTACGCCGAGAGAGGACCGCGGTGTGTTTTTCGTCAGTCTGACGGGACCTCAGGGTGCCAACCTTGCCTATACGGATGGGGAAGCCCTGAGCGTGGAAAAGGTTCTCGAACCGCTTTTGGCCGACAAGGAAGCGCAAGCGATCATGTCCATTGTCGGGCGCGGCGGGTCGCCGAGCAGAGCCTTCGTTGTTGTCAATCTGGAAGACTGGGACAAACGCGATCGAACCGCCGCCCAGATCGCGGACTCTCAGGTCAAACCGCTCAGCCAGATCGTCGGTGTTCGGGCCTTTCCAACTATTCCCGCCGGCCTTGGTCTGCGTGGCAGTCGGACGCCGCTACAGATCATTATCAGCGGTTACGAGCATCAGCAGGTGAAAGCATGGACCGACGAACTCATGGTCCGCCTTGAGGAGAACCCGAAGCTTCGCAACATCGAAACGAATTTCGAAGAGAACCAGCCAGAGGTGAATGTTCGTGTGCGCCGGTTACGGGCTGAGGATTTGGGGATCAGCATCGAAACGATCGGGCGCACAATACAGACCATGCTCGCGTCCCGAACTGCAACAACCTATGTCGATCGCGGCCGCGAATATGATGTCATTGTGCAGGCTGCTGAAGAGGACCGCCAATCGGAACGTGATCTCCGAACCATCTATGTGCGCTCGGAGCGAACCGACGAGCTGATTCCTCTCGACGCCGTGGTAGCACTCAACGATCAGGCGGCGGCAGCCAACCTCAGGCGCCACAACAGGCTGCCAAGCATCACCGTCTCGGCTGCGTTGGTGGAGGGATATGAACTCGGCACCGCCATAACGGATGTGCAGGCGTTGGTGACCCAAATCCTTCCCGGCGAAGCCCGACTATCATTTGGCGGCTTGTCCAAGGAATATCTTGAGTCTTCGTCCGGAATCCAACTGTCGCTTCTGCTTGCGATTTCCATCATCTATCTCGTCCTTGCCGCACAATTCGAGAGCTTTCTCCAGCCCTTCGCGATCATGCTGACAGTGCCCCTGGCCACGATCGGGGCCCTGCTAACTCTGTGGATGACCGGGACGACATTGAATATCTACAGCCAGGTTGGTTTGGTCCTGCTGATCGGATTGATGACGAAGAATGGAATCCTGATTGTCGATTTCGCAAATCAGCTATTTGCCGAGGGACAGACCAGAACCGAAGCGGCGCTCAATGCCTCCAGACACCGGTTGCGCCCGATCCTGATGACGCTGCTATCAACCATATTCGGCGCCGTACCGCTGGTGCTTGCCAGCGGCGCCGGTGCTGAGAGCCGCGTCTCCATTGGTCTTGTGATTATCGGCGGCCTCGGACTGTCGGCCGTCTTCACGGTTCTTCTCACCCCTGCCATGTATGTTGTGTTCAGTACACAACCGGAAGCCAAACCCACCAAATCACTGAAGGCAAAGCGCGCCCGATAAGCCACCGGTTGGCGCCGGCCCAATGATGGCGTAGGACGACCCGCTCTCACATCACAGCTTGATAGTGCTCACACGACAATCGCATTGACGTGACGCAGATTGAATTCCCTCAAAGGTCTGCGATGCGCAAGAATGCGAAGTGAGACTCAGGGTCTGCGAGGGGTTGACCTTTAGCGGACGATGACAGGGCTGCGGCCCGGTGACTTTCCTATGACCATACAATCTGCAGAAAGGGCGTTGGCGGTTGCGACGTTGTTTTCCGCCATCACTATTGCGTTTGTGTTCACCTCAATGGCGCAAAGAAACGAGAGCGTTCTGGCGGATCAGGACGATGTCCTCAAGGCTGAACCGATCAAACCTGCCGAAGATCCTCGCAAGCCACGCCGCCATTTCCGTGTTCGCGATCCGGCCAATCTCTCCGATGTTGAGGCTGAGCATCTATATACAAGTCTCAAGGAAGATATGGCCCGGAGGCACAAACTTTCCCGCATCGCACAAATCGCGGATTACCAAAAATGGAAGCGGTTTAATCGCGTGCCCTACCGCAGCAATTCTCACGGTCGCCGGTACATCAATAACTATGCGAACGACATTGCGAGCGACTATGGCCGGTTCGAACTGGCAGGCCGCTTGCCTGTTGGTTCGGTGATTGCAAAGGATAGTTTTTCCGTCAGGCAGAGCGGCGCGGCATCAATTGGTCCGCTTTTTGTTATGGAAAAGATGCCGTCTGGCTTCAACTATGCAAGCGGGAACTGGCGCTACACCATGGTTATGCCGGATGGGAGCATCTTCGGGACCACGCGGGGCGATGGCTCTGAGCGCGTAAGATTCTGCATTTCATGTCATCTGGCTGTTGAGCATCAGGACCATCTGTTTCTGATCCCCAAAGCATACAGGCTCAATTGATCTGCATGCTATTGCGCACTCGGGCGAAGCACTGACTGCACCCCGGACGATAACTTCAACAAAACTCGTCTTGTCAGATGCGGCTTAACCTGTCGCCCGCAACCGAGCGAACCCGGCATCAAGGTCGGCTTTCAGGTCATCGACGTTTTCCAAACCGATGAAGAAGCGTATCGCAGGACCTTCCGCCTTCCACTCCGTAGCCGTCCTGTAGGCGCCGGGGTCGAAGGGCAGGGCGAGGCTTTCATAACCGCCCCACGACGCACCCATGCCGAACAGGTCCAGCCCATCCAGCATTGCCGCGACAGCCGCGTCTGAACAGGGATTGAGGACAATCGAAAACAGCCCTCCCGCGCCGGTAAAATCCCGCTTCCAGATGTCATGACCAGGATGATCCTCACGTGCGGGGTGAAGGACCCGCGCCACTTCCGGTCGCTCGCTCAACCAATTCGCAATCTCAAGACCCGACCGCCAATGTTGTTCGAGGCGGATTGCAAGGGTCCGCAATCCTCTCAGACACAGCTGCGCATCTTCCGGACCCGGGTTCTGTCCCATATCGCCATGGGTAAGCCTCAGCTGCTCGGCCCGGGCTTCGTTTGTGGTGATCGTGCCGAGATTGATGTCCGAATGGCCGCCGAAATATTTCGTACCTGCATGAATGACAATATCTGCGCCAAGTTTCAGCGGGTTGTAGTAAAGCGGTGACGCCCATGTGTTGTCGGCAATAACGACAATATCGCGATTTTTCTCGTGTGTGGCGTCGGCGATGGCAGGCAAATCCTGCATTTCGAAAGTCTGCGAACCCGGAGTCTCGGTGTAGACGATTTGCGTATTATCTTTAATGAGGTCTGCGATCCCCGCACCCACAAATGGATCGTAGTAGGTGATCTCGACGCCAAACCGTTTCAGGATGTGTTCTGAAATCCTCCGCACCGGCTGGTACACGCTGTCGGCCACGAGAATGTGCCCACCCGAACGCGTGAATGCCAGAAGTGTGGTTGTACATGACGATAGTCCGGATGATGTGGACGCGGTATGAGCGCCATACTCCAGTTCAGTGATCGCGTTCTCCAGCGCACGGACGGTCGGCGAACCGCGCCGGCCATAGGTATATTCCTGGTCCTTGGCCTTAACCCGCTCAACGCTGGGGAAGAGGATCGTGGATCCACGATACAGCGGAGGATTGACGAAGCCGTAATTTTCGCTTGGGTTCCGGCCCAGATGCATTAACCGTGTCTCAATGTGGCGCTCGTTGATTGGCACCGAACCTGTTTTCTTGGACTGGGACATACGCTGAACCTTCATGAAAGGGAAAAAGGCGTTTGATCAGTGAAAAAGGCGACCGTCAAGCCCTTGACCTGCAGAATGGAATTGCATGAGATAGCATTCTGACATCGAATGTTCGAGACTGCCGCAACCAGCGTAGGGGGCGATCCAACGGAGGTGTTGGATTTCTGGCTGCATCACGTCAGAAGCCCGATCCACAAGTGCAACGGAAGTTTTCAGTGAAATGAGTATTGATACCAAATGGATCGCCGGTGCGGCGCTTCTGATATGTGCCTTGTTGCTGCCCACGGCGCCGACATCCGCCGCTACGCTTGATGACGTCAAGGCCAAGGGGTTTGTCGCATGTGGCGTCAACCATGGATTGCCTGGTTTTTCCAGCAATGACGAAAAAGGGAACTGGCGCGGTTTTGATGCCGACATTTGTCGCGGGCTTGCAGCGGCAATCTTCGGTGACGTGAAAAAGGTCAAATTTGTCCCGCTCACCGCTACGGAGCGGTTCACAGCATTGCAGTCCGGCGAAGTCGACATTCTTTCCCGCAATACGACCTGGACCATGACCCGTGACACAGCGCTTGGTCTGCATTTCGCCGGCGTCACTTATTATGACGGGCAGGGGTTTATGGTTCACAAGAAATTGGGCATCGAAAGCGTTCTGGAGCTTTCCGGCGCCACAATCTGCACGCAGTCCGGCACGACGACGGAAATGAATGTGGACGATTTCTTCGGTGCCAAGAAGATGCCGTTCAAGCTGGTAACGTTCGACAAGACCGAAGAAACGGTTCAGGCCTATGAAGCTGGTCAATGCGATGCTTTCACCTCTGACGCATCCCAGCTTTATTCGTTCCGGCTGAAACTTGCCAAGCCGGAAGACCATATTGTTTTGCCGGAAATCATTTCCAAGGAACCGCTGGGGCCGGTTGTTCGGCAGGGCGATGATCAGTGGTTCAATCTGGTAAAATGGACTGTGTTCGCACTTATCGATGCGGAGGAGCTCGGTGTGACCAGCACCAATACGGGTGAGATGCGTTCATCAACCAACCCGGCCGTTAAACGGCTGCTTGGTGTCCAGGGTGATCTGGGGCGGAAACTCGGTCTCGACAACGATTGGGCGGTTCGGTTGATACAGGCTGTCGGAAATTACGGCGAGATATTTGACCGCAATGTGGGAAAAGGTTCGCAGCTCAACATTGCCCGCGGCATCAACAAACTCTGGTCCAATGGGGGCATCCTTTACGCGCCCCCATTGCGCTAGCAGCGTCGGGGTTCAATTTTTGTTTCGACCAATGCTAAGATACGGACTGGGAGCACGCTGACTTCAGGCGCGAGATGAGGGGAAGCTGAGATGGCGAAGGTGCCAACAACCAAAAAAGCAGGCGCAAAAAAACCGGCGTCCCGGTCAGGGAATGGCGATGGCGCAAACGGACACAAGATGGAGATCAGTGACGAGATCGCGATCGAAATCGATGGCATGCACAAATGGTTCGGTAATTTTCATGTCCTTCGGGATATCAACCTTACGGTGAACAAGGGTGAGCGGATCGTTGTTTGCGGACCGTCGGGTTCGGGCAAATCCACGCTGATCCGCTGCATCAACAGGCTTGAAGAGCATCAAAAGGGCGACATCGTCGTCGACGGCATCGAACTGACAGGCGATCTGAAAAAGATCGACGAGATCCGCCGCGAAGTCGGGATGGTGTTCCAGCACTTCAATCTCTTTCCCCATCTGACGATTCTGGAGAATTGCACGCTGGGGCCGATCTGGGTTCGCAATTTGCCCAAGGCGGAAGCTGAGGAAATCGCCATGAAGTATCTGGAGCGTGTTCAGATTCCAGAACAGGCCCTCAAATTTCCCGGCCAGCTTTCGGGCGGTCAGCAACAGAGGGTGGCAATCGCCCGTTCGCTGTGCATGGCGCCAAAGATCATGCTGTTCGATGAACCAACCTCGGCACTCGACCCTGAAATGATCAAGGAAGTGCTCGACGTGATGGTCAATCTGGCTCATGAGGGCATGACGATGCTTGTTGTGACCCACGAGATGGGCTTTGCCCGTGAGGTCGCCAATCGCGTGATCTTCATGGATGAAGGACAGATCATTGAGGAGAACGAGCCGGAACCCTTCTTCTCAAATCCGCAACACGAACGCACCAAGCTGTTCCTGAGCCAGATCCTGATCTAGGTTCAGGCGCGTCTTAGTGATCGGTTTCGATGGGTAGCGTTTCATCCGCCCCCCATTCGCTCCACGATCCGTCATAGACGGATGTTTGGCGGTGTCCGAGGATAGCGAGTGCGAGAGCAAGAATGCTTGCCGTAACGCCCGAGCCACAGGTGGTCGCGACCGGCTTCCTCAGATCGATGCCTGCATTCTCAAAAACCTGTTTCAACTCACCCGCCGGTTTCAGCGTTCCATCACTATTGAGCAGCTCAGCGTAGGGGAGGTTGCACGAACCGGGGATACGGCCTGACCGAAGACCGGGCCGCGGCTCCGGTGCTTCGCCGCGAAAGCGGTCGGCCGCGCGCGCGTCTACGATCTGCTCTGAATTGTTGTTGGAGACAGCGAGAATATCATCACGGTCGCGGATGAGTGCGCCGATACGCCGTGATGTAAAGTGACGGATGGCACGCTCCGCAGCCGGGCCGTCCTCAACGGGCAAACCTTCGCGTTTCCATTTCGCGAGACCGCCGTTCAGGATAGCAACATCTTCCTTGCCCATGGCCCGAAATGTCCACCACACACGAGCAGCTGAAAACATGCCGTCCGCATCATAGACGATGACCCGCATACCATCGCCAATGCCCATTTTGCGCATCTGCGACGAGAACTGCTCGGGGCTCGGGAGCATATGGGGAAGGGATGAACTCTTATCCGATATCTCATCGATGTCGAAGAATATCGCACCGGGAATGCGGGCCTCCAGATACTCCTCATGCGGATCGCGGGGGATATTCGGCAGATACCAGCTGCCATCGACAACGACTACATCCGGCGCATTGAGATGCTCCGCCAGCCAGGCGGTTTCGACGAGCCATTTATCTGAGTGATCCATTCTGAGTTTCTCCCCTGAACCAGCACCGGTCCGGTATCAGACAATCGCGATACGGACACGCCTGTTCTTGGCACCTTTTTTCTCAATTTTTGTGACTTCGACTGTACCGATTTCGTTTGTGGCCCCGACATGCGTTCCACCGCAGGGTTGGAGGTCCACGTCACCAACTGCGATCATGCGCACCTTTCCGGTCCCCGTGGGTGGTTTGACCGCCATGGTGCGCACGAGATCCGGCTGTGCTTCCAGTTCGTCATCCGTAATCCACCGAATAGAAACCGGATGATCCTGCCCGATCAGCTTGTTCAGCTCTTCCGTCAGCGCATCCTTGTCCAAACCCGCATCGGGAATGTCAAAATCCAGACGACCTTCACCCTGGCCAATCGAGCCGCCGGTAACGGGATAGGGCAGAACCGCGCACATGAGATGAAGTGCCGTGTGGACCCGCATATGCGCGTATCTCTTGTCCCAGTCGACAATGCATTGGACGGTTTCACC
>DEIT01000157.1 GCA_002352635.1 Hyphomicrobiaceae bacterium UBA2767
TTACAACACCGCCCAAACGGGTAACCCCCACTCCAGGCGGGGGCAATCGAAATCCCGGCGGCGGAAATCGTAATCCCGGCGGTAGCAGCGGCCTCAGCACATCTCAGGCGATCGGGATCGGCATCGGCATTCTCGGAGCAATCAACAGTGCACAGCCGCCGCGCGCGACACCGCAGCGTGCGACTCCACAACCCCGCAGGACCCGGGCCATAACCAAACGCAAAACCACACCAAGACCCAAGAAGAAAAAAACCGTTCGCCGTACACCGCGCAGAGCGACACCGCCACCGGTGCTGCAGACGATTCCGCAATTCCTGCCGAACGAGGTAT
This sequence comes from Hyphomicrobiaceae bacterium UBA2767, assembly GCA_002352635.1. Lineage (GTDB taxonomy): Bacteria > Pseudomonadota > Alphaproteobacteria > Rhizobiales > Methyloligellaceae > UBA2767. Next base: position 331 of record DEIT01000157.1, read on the forward strand.
TGGTGCTGATGGCGCCGAACCAGCCCGATACGGTGGGCAATGCGATTGCACAAACATTCAATCTGACGTTTGTTGAATCGAACCAAATATCGTTGCTCGGTGCGTCTATTTTCAGATTCCGCTATACCGATAACCGCCCTCTACCGCAGGTTATCGCCGCTCTCACAGCCAATCCGCGCGTAGAGAGCGTGCAGCCCAACAACTGGTATCAATCGGCGGCTGGCCGAAAGAAGAAAAAAACCACAAAGCAATATGCGCTAGCCAAACTCGGCATCGCGCGGGCTCACGAATTGGCGCAAGGTCACGGCGTTCCGATAGCGGTTATTGATACGGGCGTGGACGCAACGCATCCGACACTCGCGAAATCCATCCACATGTCCTTCGATGCCGTGGGTGACGGCAAACCAAAAGTACAAAATCACGGCACGGCCATCGCCGGTGTTATTGCTGGTCAGGGGCAGATCAAGGGCGTCGCACCGATGGCCCAGGTTCTCGCTGCGCGGGCGTTCTATATGCATGGCAAATATAAGAGGCCCATGACCAACAGCATGATCCTGCTAAAGGCGATTGACTGGTCGTATGGGAATGGCGCGCGGGTTTTCAATATGAGCTTTGCCGGACCTTATGATCCGATGGTGAAGACCGCGCTGGACCGGGTCCACGAAAGCGGTGCCATTCTGGTTGCCGCCGCCGGCAATGGCGGCCCCAAAGCACCACCGGCCTATCCGGCAGCCTACTCCAATGTGATCGCCATTACGGCGCATGACGCCAGGGACAAGCTTTACCCCCAAGCCAACCGTGGCAACCACCTGGTGGTCGCTGCACCCGGCGTCAATGTGTTCGTGCCCAAATTAAAGAAGAGCTACGGGTTCTCTTCCGGCACTTCAGTAGCAGCAGCCCATGTGAGTGGTGTGGTTGCCTTGCTGCTTGAGCAGCACCCGAACGCAACCTCCGATGCTATTCTGCAAGCGATCAAGAACAGCGCCCACGACCTTGGCCCCAAGGGCTTCGATGCCGGGTTTGGCGCGGGCCGAGCAGATGCCTATGCGTCGCTCCTGTCGATGACCGGCAGCGAAGTGAAGCTGACCAGCGGCCAGTAGGCCACTCTGCACAACCAACTGATTTTCATGCACCATTGAGCGTGGGGATTAGTATCCGCGTCCTTTGAACCTTTCTCCGCTCTGTCGCGACAGATGCTGTGAGCGACGGCAATAACCCCGCCGTGATCACCAACGCATCACGCCAAGCCCAAGCCACAACTCAGCGGATCAAGCACCAAGCGCCCTGCAGTAATCGTGACGCCAAAGCCGCCCAAGCGCCCGGCGAAACCGACAATCAAGGTGGCGCCAAAACCGAGGCTGGTATGCCTCAACGGCAAGATCAGCCGCAACACGTGTTTCTGCCCGGCTCGGACGGTCAAGAAGCAGATTGGCCCGAACGCCTATCGTTGCGTAAAGATTGCACGCATCGTACCGAAGGCTCCGCCGAGGCGAGTGGCACCACTGCCTCCCAAACGCACAACGCCTGTACCGCCACGCCGGGTAATCAAACGGGCGCCACTACGCCGGGATGCGCCGAAGGCTGCTCCCAGGCGGACTGCACCGAAGCGGACAGCACCCGCTGTGCGACGGTCTTCGCGTTTCGTGCGATAAACAGGAGCTTCACAACAACAGAAAAGGGCGCCCTCTTCGGCGCCCCCTTTTTTTGCTCTTTCGCCTAGTAGGTCAGGCGGATTCTTTAAGTTCAAACCAGGCCGTGGTGCCCGAACCGGGGCGGGTGTCCACCTGCAATCTTGATCCGTGTTTCTCGAGAACCGCGTGGCAGAGTCGCAACCATTGCGAAGTCTGATCCGCCACATCGTCCAGTGTAGCAGTGCCCCCAGCATCACCGATCGTGGAGCCGAGTCCATCATCGTGGACCGCCAACCGTATGCGGTCTGCATTGCGGCTGAGGCTCAGTGTCACCTTTTCCCCCCTGGGTGATGACTCGGCGGCGTGCGAGAGAAGATGCCCGATGACTTCTTCAAGACGGCGCGCGTCAGCCGCAACGGTCGCCTGGCCAACATCATCTTTCAATTCCATCTGAATTTCGTTTGATGCGGCGAAGCCGGTACTTGCCAGCATTGCATTGTTAGCCAGAGCAACGATATCGGTGGGTTCGGGCTCGCATGGCAAATGTCCGCTTTCGACATTCTCGGCCTGCAAGGCCTCTTCAACCATGCGCTCCGCGTTTTCGGCGTTCATGTGAGCGGCCTTCAGAACTGATTGAGCTTGCTGCGGCAGTTCTACATCGCTGCTCCCCATCAGGAGATTGAGCAGTCCCTTCAGGGCCGCCAGCGGATTGGTGAGAACACGCAGAACATTAGCGGTGAATGTAGCGGGCGCCTCGCCCCCTGCGGAAGGTTTCTCGGCCGTGAACAATCCGGCACGGCGACGCAGACTCACCATCGACTGCATGCGAGCGAAAAATCCGGACGGTTCGGGAGGCCTTGCGCGCTCCGGTTGGGCGCGATCGAGCTCTATCGCCTCAGCTTCGCTTATGAATTGCACGCCGGCAAACTTTCCGTTCCGCCAGATGATCTTGCCGGTTATCGGTGCCTCAAAACCTTCGGGCAAAATATCGATAACCCGTGGCAAATCTTCGATGTAACTCGACGTGATGCGGCATCCCCCCTTGGAGATTTCCCGGATGACGCATTTCAGGTCGATGCTGTCGCTGCGGTCGGAAACGAAGGCGTGCATAAGCGCCGTCTTGCGCGATTCCTGCCGTCTTTCGCGGAAATCCATAACCCCTCCCGGGTCCGTTGAATCCCGCAGATCCTACACGGAAGAGTTGAACCAAAATTTAATGGCGGAGGCGTGGTGGCTCAGCCGGCCGGACCCGCCTTTTGGGGTTCTGCGCGCCCGGCGCTCAGTTCAACGGGTTCACCATGTGGCGTGTTTAAATAGGCCCGCCGCCAGGTCTGTATGCGTTCCTCCAGAGTGTCTGGCGCAAGTTCGCCACTCGCACAGGTCAGTTCTTCAAGCGCCTTGACGACGGCCTCGTAATAACTAAGTGCTGTATCGGGGGCCCCTTGTCCCAGGATTTCCCGATGCTTTGCGCCAAGCATTTGAGACCATTGCGCGGGCGTAAATACGCCTCGGTCTGCAAGCGAAAATGCGAGACCCAAAGCCTGCGCCTGCCACGGTTCGTCGAATACAGGCTCGGTGTCGTGGCGTGCCAAGGGTGCAATCTCGTCGCTGTCAGGCTGGCTCAAGGTAGCTCTCCCAAAGATCGAGGTGAACAAGGTGGTTCAAACCCTCACCGGGCCACAAGTCTGACGCCTTGAACGCGGCGGTGTACATCGGTTCGGCACGCTCGACCCCTTGGGCTGAATCGTCGGGAAAGATGAACGCGCCGCGCACTTCGATAACTTCACCCATGTGACCGCGCACGTAAGCGGGCAACCGGGTATGCCCCTTATGAGCATGGGGCTTGGTTTGAACGCGAGACCCGACCTCAAACTGAAACGGTTTGTCGTAGGGACGCTCGAACTGAACTGCGGCGGCGCCTTTTTCGGCCACAACACTGTCAGGTCCGCGCGGTGTTCCCAAATCAGATGAGGGGCCCGCGCTGTGTCCGTTGACAATTTCGTCTACATTCGCAACCCCTGACCCCACCATGAGCGCGGCATATGCCTGCAGCCACTGGTCATAGTATGGACGGGTGAGATAGTCGGCGGGGTCAATCTGCTCGCGGGTAAACCGGAATTTATCGAGGGTCCAGTCCGGCGCCTTGCTCATCGCCCGGACAATACCGTAGGCACGCGCCTCCCAGTCGGAATGGAAGGCTTCTTCCTTTTCGTCTACATCCACCTTGCCGAACCCCTGCCGGCCACCGAGATCATGTATGCCATCCATGTCAGGCACTCCCAGCAGCGGGATCGAGATCCCGATGTGTGCCAATCATGGAATTGCGTGTGATGATAGAAGCGAGCCTTTCCTCGTCCCAATCGTCGGTACCGGCAGGTCTCTGCGGCAGAACCAGATAGCGCAGCTCCGACGTGCTGTCCCACACGCGCAGATCAATCTTGTCCGGCAGGTGAACGCCAAATTCCTCCAACACGGCGCGAGGCTCACGCACCGCGCGCGACCTGTAGGCGGCCATTTTGTACCAGTTGGGAGGCGGCCCGAGGATGGCGTGCGGGTAACAGGAGCATAGGGTGCAGACCACGAGGTTGTGGACGTCGTCCGTGTTTTCAATAACCCGCAGGTGCGCAACCGCCCACCCGGCTCCATCAAGTTCCTTGACCGCTTCGGTGCCATTTTCCAACAGCCGCGCCTTGAACTCCGGATCGGTCCAGGCCTTCGCAACAATCGCGGCACCACATTTGGGACCAATCTTTTCGGAGTAGGCTTCAACCCAGGCGTCAACCGTCGCCGGGTCGAGCATGCCCTTTTCGATGAGCAGACTTTCCATCGCCTTTACCCGCAGGGCGGGATCGGGAGGCAGATGGGAGTGCAGTTCGTGATGGATATCGCCGACGCTCTTGTGGTCGTGTTCAGACATGGCTCACCTGTTACTTCCTTATCCGCGGTTTCCTGAGACTAGTCGGATTCTGTGCGGCAAAGAATATATACCGATGTCGCGGGCCTGGTCAGGTAGATTTACAGTCCACCTGACTTGCTCATTCTATATGTCCAACACGCAAGAGAACGACCACAGAGTGGATGCACAGAACAAAGCCATGAGCACGGTCCGTTTCAGCAATGCAACCTTCACAATCGGGCTTGCGGCGCTGGTGGCAGCGCTTGCGCTTGGCGCCTCAATGATTGGTGCGTATCCGGTTTCACTCAGCGAGCTGCTGGGGGTCCTCACCGGCACCGCAAAAGAAGCGGGCAGCACCGCCGAAACCGTATTGCTGCAGGTTCGCCTGCCGCGCATCACTGCAGCCCTTGTCGTGGGTGCCGCTCTCGCGGGTGCCGGTGCGGTCTATCAGGGCATTTTCCGAAACCCGCTCGTATCGCCCGATATACTCGGTGTTTCGACTGGAGCAGGACTGGGCGCCGTGCTCGGTATCTTCTTGTCCCTCCCTCTCATCATTATTCAGGGCTTTGCGTTCATCGGCGGGCTCACAACCGTCGGACTGGTCTATCTTATCGCCTCAAGAGTCCACGGGCGCGAACCCGTTCTGGTGCTGGTGCTTGCCGGCGTCGTCGTCGGATCGCTCGCTGGCGCCATGATCTCGCTCATGAAAGTTCTTGCCGACCCTTACGACCAGCTGCCTGCGATCACCTTTTGGCTCTTGGGGAGCCTGGCGAGTACGCGACCTGAAGATGTACTCGGGGTCATCCCGGCCGTTATTGTGGGTCTGGTGCCACTGGTTCTGCTGCGCTGGCGGATCAACGTGCTCTCGCTCGGCGACGAGGAAGCCCGCGCGCTTGGAGTCGAGGCCGGCCGCGTCCGGCTCATCGTCGTTGCCGCGGCGACGTTGATGACCGCGAGTGTGGTTGCCATATCGGGCGTGATCGGATGGGTTGGCCTCGTAATCCCCCATATTGCAAGAATGATCGTCGGCCCTAACTTTGACCGGCTCTTGCCCGTAGCCATGCTGCTGGGCGCAGGTTATTTGCTGTTGGTCGATACGCTCGCACGCACCATGGCGCAGGTTGAAACGCCGCTTGGTATTCTCACTGCCATCCTCGGCGCCCCCTTTTTCCTATGGCTTCTGGCGCGTGGGCGTCAGGGCTGGTCCTAAGGGGAAATTGTGATGGGCACAGTTATCGAGACCAGAAATCTTGGCATCGGTTACCCCGACCACCCGGTCGGGCGTGGCATCGACCTTAATGTCAAACAGGGGCAGGTGCTATGCCTGCTCGGGCCAAATGGCGGCGGCAAGACAACCCTGTTCAAGACCATGCTCGGTTTACTCAGCGCACAGGAAGGCGAAGTGCTTCTTGATGGTGCACTACTTGCGAATCTGCCCCGCAACGAGATCGCCAAACGCGTCGCCTATGTACCCCAGGCCCACACGGCGCACTTTCCCTACCGTGTGATCGACATGGTCCTGATGGGGCGGACGGCGCATCTCGGCACTTTTGCAATGCCCGGGCCTCACGACCGGGCACGCGCTCAAGAGGCGCTCGATATGCTCGGTATCGCCGAATTGGCACACTCCGAGTACACACGCATTTCGGGCGGGCAGTGTCAACTTGCCCTGATCGCCAGAGGCCTGGCACAGGACGCGCAAACACTGGTGATGGACGAACCCACCGCGAGCCTCGATTTCGGCAATCAGGTTCTTGTGCTTGAGCAGGTAAAAGCCCTGTCGAAGAGCGGCCTTTCCATCGTGCTCTCCACCCACGACCCCGACCACGCCTTTGCCTGCGCGAACAAGGTCGCGATCCTGGCTGACGGCAGGATCGCAGCACACGGGCCACCGGCGAAGACAATCACACAAAAACGGCTGCACGACATATATGGCGTGCGGGTCACTATCGAGAAGCTTCCGGGCGGCCAGACAGTGTGTGCGCCGTCCTTCGGACGATAATCTCGTGCGCGCTTTTATGATTCCGGTTGACCGGGGTGCGCGCGAGGTGCACATTTCCGCGCGGCGGTTCCCCCTATGCCTGATGGCATGGGAGGACTTAAGAGGGAACACGGTGCGGCGTACCCATCAGGGACCAAATCCGTGGCTGCCCCCGCAACTGTAAGCGGCGAGATATCGTGCGATACGCCACTGGGTTTTTTTACCGGGAAGGCTGCGCGAATTTCCGAGACCCGTGAGCCAGGAGACCTGCCGCCAGCGGTTGGAGCGCAATTGCATCCTCCCGCTTGTTCGCAACGAGCCAACACGGAGGGTGTCATGCTCACGACCAACAAATTGTTTTCCTTTATCAATTTCCGCACGCGTAATTGTGTTTCCGCAACGGCTGCAGGCCTGTCCGCCATTTTGATACCAGCCGCGGCACAAGCACACCATCCCTTGGGCGGGATGCCCATGGAGACGTTTGCAGATGGAGTGCTTTCCGGCATCGGTCATCCGCTTCTGGGCTTCGACCACCTGTTTTTCGTCATCATTGTCGGAATTGCCGCACTCTATACCGGACGCGCGTTGGTTGCGCCCGCCGCCTATATTGCAGCGATGCTGGTTGGGTGTTTTCTGATGGTATCGGGCGTCGGCCTGCCGCTCAAAGAAACCGTCATAGGGCTATCGCTTCTCGTAGTTGGGGGCGTGGTGTTGTCGGGCCGGGCGCTTGGTTTGGTGCCGGCGCTTATTCTCTTTTCCGCTTTCGGCCTGTTCCACGGGTCGGCGTTTGGCAACGCTATCGCGGCCCAGGAAGCAACTGCAGGAACGCCAGTTCTCGTTGGCTACCTGATCGGTTTGGGTATTCTTCAGTATGCCATCGCGGTCGGTGCCGGATGGGTTGCCAAGAATCTGTTCAAGGCAAAAGACGCACAGACCATCCAGGCCCGTCTTGCTGGAGCTGTGGTTGCCGGTGTTGGTATCTACCTCACACTTGAGAATGCCGAGGGGCTCGTTCTGAACGCGCTGGGTTGGTCGGCGTAAGCGTCGGCATTTCCGAGACCCGGGACCATGACATTGGATACTGGAAGGATTCCAGCAACGGTTATCACCGGCTTTCTTGGCGCGGGGAAAACAACCGTTATCCGAAATCTGCTGGAAACTGCAAATGGACGGCGCGTTGCCCTCATTATCAATGAGTTCGGTGACGTGGGCGTCGATAGCGAACTGCTGAAAGGCTGTGGCGATGAGACGTGCAGCGATGACGATATAGTCGAGCTGGCCAATGGCTGTATTTGCTGCACGGTAGCGGACGACTTCATCCCGACCATGACGCAGCTCCTCGAGAGAGCCGATCGCCCGGATCACATCGTCATTGAGACTTCGGGCCTGGCGTTGCCACAACCGCTGGTGAAAGCGTTCAACTGGCCGGAGATCCGAAACCGCGTAACCGTCGATGGCGTTATTACGGTTGTCGACAGCGCCGCCGTTTCTGAGGGGCGTTTCGCTCATGACGAAGACGCGGTTGAGGCTCAACGGGCCGCAGATGAGGCCCTCGACCATGAAAGCCCGCTGGAGGAACTGTTTGAAGACCAACTCGCCTGCGCCGACATGATCCTGCTGAACAAGGCGGACCTTATTGCGAGTGACAGGCTTGAAATTGTTGAGCGTCATCTGAGGCGTGATGTGCGGGAAGGGGTATCCTTCATCGCTGTTCGCAATGGTAGCGTCGGGGCAAATGTTCTGCTCGGGCTCAACGCCTCGGCTGAAGTGGATATGGACGCGCGTAAATCTCACCATGAACAGCATGGCCACGAGGACCATGATCACGATGATTTCGAGAGCTTCGTGACAACTCCAAAAACCTCCCTCGACCGCGATGCGTTTCTGACAACTGCCTCAAAGACAATCACTGACCACGGCATTTTGCGGCTTAAGGGATTTGTCGATATTGCGGGTGCCGATGCGCGTTTGGTGGTGCAGGCCGTCGGCCCAAGGATCGATAGCTATTTCGACCGGCCATGGAACGCCGACGAGGCGCGCAGTTCATCGCTTGTTGTAATTGGCGAAAAAGGTCTCGACGAAGCGGCGATTCGTTCAGCACTCGAGGCCTAAGCGCCATGCACGTCCTTGCGACCCAGACTGGCGTCATAGGCGACACTGTCGAGCCGATCGACCTTGAGCAGACACCAGGAGACATTGTCATTATCTCCGCTGCTGACTCAGAGCTTGCAGCACTGGCGCGCGCGCATGATGGATCAAAAGGCATACCATCGCTGCGGCTCGCCAATTTCATGGCGCTCACTCACAACCTGTCAGTCGATCTTTACGTCGAGAACACGCTCCACGCAGCCAAGATCATAGTCCTGCGCCTGCTTGGTGGTGCCGCCTACTGGTTCTATGGGGTGGAGCAAATCGAGGCGCTGGCACGGAGGAGCAATATCCAACTCGTGGTCCTGCCGGGAGATGCGCGCTCAGATGATGCACTCATCTCTCGCTCGACCGTGGATGAGGCGGATGCACATCTCTTGTGGGAGTATTTCAATCACGGCGGTCCGGAGAACATCGAAAATGCCCTTCGGATTTGCGCTCATTTGACTGGCGATGGCGAAGCACCGCCCGCGCCCAAGACGTTACTTAAGGCAGGGCTATACTGGCCGGGTGGGGTGCACCCCTCGCTCGATGACCTGCAGAATGACTGGATCAACGACGCACCTGTCGCCGCGATCACCTTCTATCGGGCGCTCATTGAGGGCGCGAA
>DEIT01000069.1 GCA_002352635.1 Hyphomicrobiaceae bacterium UBA2767
TTACTGTTTTCAGCACTTGGCCTGATTGCGACGGGCCTTGCAGCTGTATTTGGCTGGGCTGTGCTCAATACCGGCGACACAGTACCCCTGCAGAATATAGTCCTGATAGGCGCGGCAGGTTTCGTCATCTTTCTGTTTGCCGTTGTGGGCGCGTGGGCCCTGGTTCATTTGCGCCTCGTAAAACCCATTGAGGCGCTTACCCGCGAAGTCCAGACCCTAAGCCATGCACAAACGCTGCGACCTATCGAACTGCCCGAAGGCCATCTTACCGGTGGCCTCGACCAAGCATTGCAGGATCTGATCGCCAAACTGATCGAGGCGCGCACAAAGCGGCAGGAAGCAATCGATACGGCACTTGAGCGCGGCGATACCTATAAGCGCCGGCTCGAGACCATCCTTCTCGATTTGAGCGAAGGGGTGATTGTCTGCAATCTCGACAACCGTGTGCTGCTCTACAATCAGGCAGCCATGCGCATCCTTAAACGGCCCGAAGCGCTCGGGTTGGGCCGACGACTGTTTGCGCTATTCGATCGCGAGACGGTCCTGTCAGCCCTTGAGGAACTCACCGAGAAGCAGCGCGCGGACAAAATGCACAAACTTCGCATTACGCGGACGGTCGCCTGCAAGCGCCTCGACGGTGGAGAAACCCTCGATGCGCAACTGGCGCTGATCTGCTCAGATGAAGTGGAAACTGAAGGCTATGTGCTGACATTTGTTCCCACTGCTGCCAGCATTGATGAAAGCGACGACGCCCTGCCTCCCCGGCCAGAGTTTTATGATTTCGACCTGTTCAAACGTCAGCCAGACTGTGACGTTACGGATGTTCCACTCAAGGAGCTACGCTGTGTGGTGTTCGACACCGAAACCACCGGTCTGGAACCCTCCAAGGGCGATGAACTGGTCTCCATCGGCGCCGTCCGGATGGTCAATGGCCGCATGGTTAGTGGCGAAACGTTTGAGCAACTGATCCATCCAGGCAAGACAATCCCCAAATCCTCAATCCGGTTTCACGGCATCACCGACGAGCACGTGAAAGGGAAACCGGAAGCGAAAGCTGTGCTACCCCATTTCCATCGCTTTTGCGGGCGGGCGGTTCTGGTTGCCCACAACGCTGCATTCGACATGAGGTTTCTCGAACTCAAGGAACGCGATTCTGGTGTGTCCTTCAAAAATCCAGTTCTTGATGTCCTGCTGCTGTCCGCATTCCTGCACGACCACACGGGTGACCACTCTCTAAGGGCAACGGCTGAACGGTTCGGCGTTGACGTCTCGGATCGTCATACCGCCCTTGGCGATGCCATAACCACCGGCGCTGTTTTGCTCGCCATGCTCAACCCGTTGGAGGAGCGTGGCATTGTGACTCTTGGCGACGCTCTCAGGGTTTCGAGCGAACAGGTCAAAATCAGGAAAATGCAAGCGCAATTCTAGGACATTGCATCAGGCTGCGACTGGTTCCTCGCCAATGACGGTGGTTCGATGCATGTAGCGGTCTGCACTGTAGTCGGAAATTGCATAGTGCAGCGTGCACCGGTTGTCCCAGATAATGAGATCACGCGGGCACCAGCGATGGCGATACTGGAATTCCGGTTGGATCGCATGTTCGTAAAGGAACCCGAGAAGCGCATTGCTTTCCTCGGGCGAGAACCCAATCAGATGTGAGGTGTTACCAGGATTGACGAACAGGCTCTTGGCTCCCGTCTCCGCATGAATACGAACGACCGGATGTTCGGCCACGTTTGCACCTTCAAGGTCTTCTTCCTCGACTTTCTCGTGGCTCCAGGCCGCATTGCTGGCTCCTGCGAAATGATGTACGGCGTGCAACGGAGCAATCATCTCCTTCATGGCGTCGGAGAGCGCCTCGTAGGCAAGTGTCATATTGGTGAAGACCGTGTCACCACCAAGCGGAGGCACCTCGATGCCATAGAGGATGGAAAACATGGCCGGTTTCTTCCGGAACGACACATCGGAATGCCAGTAGGTGCCGGCACGCTGGCGCCCTTGCACCTTGCCATCCACCACCTTGTTGGAGACGCGATAAATCTGCGGGAAATCTGGATGCAGGTAAGGCTTCACTGTGTTCTGAAGCTGCTCCGCTTCACCGAACAACGGGCCAAAGGCGCGCGAAAAGTCCACATGCTGCTCCGGAGTCAACTCCTGGTCCCGTAGAACTAGAAGACCACCCGCCTCATTTACTGCCTGGCGGAGCTCGCCGATCAGGTTTCCGCTTGAAATATCGGACACATCAAGTCCGGAAATTTCTGCACCGATGGCCGGGCAAAGGCGTGTTGTCTTAACGTCCATTGCGTATTTCTCCATGCATTTGGGCATAAGAGAATTCGTGGTGTGAAAAATGTCAATTCACTTGGCACACAAGCGCTTTCGCTTGCCATTTCCAGCCTCGCACCCTATCTCCGGGACGGGCTGAAACTGTCCGAATCTGTTAGACAATTCGCAAGTTAATCTCAGAGGCGTTTGAAACCATGGGTGTGAGGCACGAAAAGGTCATCATTATCGGATCAGGGGCAGCTGGTTACACGGCCGCGATCTATGCGGCCAGGGCCATGTTGAAACCGGTCATAATTGCCGGCATCCAGCCTGGCGGGCAGATGACCATCACGACTGACGTCGAGAACTATCCGGGATTTGCCGAGGTCATACAGGGGCCCTGGCTGATGGAGCAGATGCAGGCTCAGGCCGAACACGTCGGAACGGAGATAGTATCCGACACGATCGTTGAAGTTGATTTGAAGCGCCGCCCATTCTGGATGAAAGCTGACAGCGGTGCAGAATTTACCTGCGACGCACTGATTATTGGTACGGGCGCGCAGGCGAAATGGCTTGATATTCCCTCTGAAGAAAAATTCAAAGGGTTCGGCGTATCTGCTTGCGCGACGTGCGACGGTTTCTTTTACAGGGAAAAGGAAGTTCTCGTAGTCGGCGGGGGCAACACCGCGGTCGAGGAAGCTCTTTTCCTTACCAACTTCGCGTCGAAGGTCACCCTGGTTCACCGCCGCGATGAGCTTCGTGCGGAAAAAATCCTGCAGCAGCGGTTGCTCAACCACGACAAGGTCCATGTGGTGTGGGATTCAGTTCTGGAAGAGGTCATCGGCAGCGAGGAACCACTAAGTGTCACTGGCGCCAAGCTGAAAAACATAAAGACCAACGAGATTACCGAAGTAGCAGTCCATGGTATCTTCATCGCCATTGGCCATGCGCCATCCACGGAGTTGTTTACCGAGCAGCTTGAGACCAAACGCGGGGGCTATCTAGTGACCGCGCCGGACTCAACGGCAACCGCCATTCCGGGCGTCTTTGCGGCGGGCGATGTCACAGACGACATTTACCGCCAGGCCGTCACCGCAGCCGGTATGGGATGCATGGCTGCACTAGAGGCAGAGAAATATTTGGCGGAACTGGAGGCCCACGCGGAAGCGGCCGAATAGAGAAGCGGCCGCGTGCGCTGGGGGCAGCGATGGATTGGGACAAGCTCAGGATCTTTCATGAGGCTGCCGAAGCCGGCAGCTTTACCCATGCCGGTGAAAAACTTGACATGAGCCAGTCGGCTGTGAGCCGTCAGGTGAGCGCGCTTGAAAAGGAGCTCAATGTCCCTCTGTTCAACCGGCATGCTCGCGGTTTGATGCTCACCGAGCAGGGTGAAATGCTCTATCGGACGGCGCACGACGTGTTCCACAAGCTGCGAGCGACGCAAACCCGCCTCGCCGACTCCAAGACCAAGCCATTCGGAGATTTAAGGATCACCACGACAGTTGCACTTGGTTCGTCATGGCTTGCGCCGCGTATCGGTGAATTTATCGAGCTCTACCCGGATATCCGTGTCGAACTCATGCTGGAGTATGACCAGCTCGACCTTACGCTGCGCGAAGCGGATGTCGGCCTGTGGTTGAAAGCTCCGACACAAGGTGACCTCATTCAGCGCCGCCTGTTCACCGTGCATCTCCACGTCTACGCATCGAGCAGCTACATCAAAAGGTTCGGACCGCCAAAGGGCCTGGATGATCTCGACGGTCATCGAATTCTGACATTCGGTGGAAGTGCACCTCTGCAAATCCGGGAAATCAACTGGCTTGAAACGGCAGGGCTGGAGGGACACGAAAAGCGCGATGCTGTTTTACGCGTCAACAATCTCTATGCACTCAAGCGAGCATGCCAGCGAGGACTCGGCCTGGCGATCCTCCCCGATTACATGGCGCGAGAAGAAACCAATCTTGTACAAGTCATGAGCGATGCCGAACTTCCGGCATTCGAGACCTACTTTGTGTATCCAGAGGGCATGAAGGATTCCAAGAGGGTTAGCGTTTTTCGGGACTTCATCGTGGCCAAAGCGCGTGAGTGGTCATTTTAGAGCGACGACCCACACTGTGGCACCACTTTTTCTCAATTTATTTCAATATGTTAGAGCTATGCACATATGCATGGCTGCCATGCACCCCGGACACTTGTTGCCCAGCTACAACTCCTTAATATTCTAACAACTGCGATGGAAACTAGAAGGCACGGCATCCTCCCATGTCAGCCTTCTAAGACTTAAGGTCGGTTTCGGTCGCTTATTTTGACGCTCTGCCCCCCTGGAGCGGCAAAAGGATTGAAGCCGGACCACGCCAACTGGTCCGGCTTTTTCTTTGTCCGATTCTGAAGGCGCGCATCTGCGGTAAATGCATCCAAGCGTCCCTTCTCACAATGCCAGCTCCTATGTTCTTCACTTTGTTCAGCGGCTAAACTTCCACTGAAAATTGATCTTCACTCCTGTGGTCACGGTGTGCGTGGCATCGGGCAGGAGACAAACTTGCACAATGGAATGGCAAAGATGGTCACGTACCCCAATCTGGAGCAATTCGATAACCGCTTCATCGAAATCTACGAGCAGGCAAGGCGCGCGGTGATCGATGAGCAGAAGCGCAAAGGACTGCTGATCGCGTTTGACGATCAACTCCAGCTCTACCACAGCGGACGCGAGGTACAGATATTTGAGGGTATGCAACCGTTGGCTTACCACAAGCTCAAGAGCAATGGTCATATTCCGATGGCACTGTTTTGCATGCTTAGCGGGGCGGCCAATGGAAATCCCTTACCCGAACCGAAACTACACGAACTCGCGACATATGCGAAGGCGGTGAAATCGGGCGCAGATGACCTCGATTTGAGCGAGGAAATTCGCGAGGGCAAATTGCTCCGCCCGGTGCACCTTTATGACAACGCACTGGCGTTCATCGAAACCGTACTGGCGGCAAGATGCGTATCGCGCGATCAGCTTGCAACATTCGCTCGGGATGTAGAGGACGATATCAATATCGCTCTTGCGGCCGCGGCCCGATCACAACTCGACGCCTGTCATGACTGCGTCATGCGGATCAGAGGTGAGATCCTGTCCGCAGAAGAATGGAGCGAATTGCGCGTGCTGGTGCTCGGGCCCTACATGGCGCGGCAGGGCGATTTGTATCTGCAGTATTTTGCGAAAGTGCTGAATACGCCTGAACAAGGCGACAGGCGGCTCGTCTATTTCGAAGGCGATGACGTTGATGCCGCGCTAGAGCGCCTGGGCACGGCGATACTCGACACACATGCCTCGCAAGCCATTTTCACCGACCGCGACCGGTTACACCGCGATGTACTGGCAGATGAGACGACGCGCTATCTCGACACGCATATTTCGAGATAAGCGCTGGACCAAAGACGCGCCCTACATCCAGGTGCCTGGGTCGTCCTCCATTCCCTTGTACATGCCCGCTACATATTCGCCATAACCGTTGAACTTGAGCGTTGGCACCCTCAGGGTCGTACCCAACACACGCTCGGTGGCCTGACTCCATCGTGGGTGACTGACTTTTGGATTCACATTCGCCCAGAACCCGTATTCCTTACCCTGGACAACTTCCCAGAAACTCTTTGGCCGCTTGTCGGTAAAGGTGAACCGAACAATCGACTTGATGTGCTTGAAACCGTATTTCCACGGTACGGCCAGACGCAACGGCGCACCAAACTGCTTGGCCATTGGTTTGCCGTAGGCACCCGTCACCATGAAGGTCAGTTCATTGGTCGCTTCTTCGATGGTCAGCCCCTCGACATAAGGCCAGGGGTACCAAGACGCCTTCTGTCCTCTTGCAACGGATGGGTTCTTGAATGTCTCCATACGGACATACTTCGCCTTCGAAAGGGGCTTGGCGATTTCCACCAGATCCCTCATGGCAAAACCGGACCACGGC
>DEIT01000180.1:0-18645 GCA_002352635.1 Hyphomicrobiaceae bacterium UBA2767
GCCTTCACCAGCCAATCGGTCAACGTACCCGCCTCCATGTCAGCGCCGAGCGAGGGCATGCGAAATTCCGCCATCGGAACGCACTCCTATTTGCTAAGCAGGTTTTTGGCCGCAGCCACGACTTTTTCCGCCTGTGGGATAGCAGCCTGCTCGAGATGCTGAGGATAGGGTATCGGTACCTCTTCGCTGCAAACCCGAGCGATGGGCCCGTCGAGCCGCCAGAAGGCCTGCTCAACGATACGGGTGACAATCTCGGAAGCGAGGCTGCCCGAACGCCAGCCCTCATCCACGATGACTGCGCGGCGCGTTTTCGCCACGGAAGCGATAATAGTTGTGTCGTCGAGGGGGCGTAGCGTACGTAAATCGATCACCTCGGCCTTGATTCCTTCCCTGGCCAGCGCCTCAGCCGCCTCAAGCGTCTTCCAAAGCGAGCCGCCGTAGGTGATGAGCGAGATATCCCGACCTTCCCGCCGGATCGCCGCTTTCTCAATATTGACCGGCCCGGCGTTTGCCGGTAACTCGCCCTCCATGTTGTACAGCATCACATTCTCGAAGATCAGTACGGGGTCTGGATCGTCAAGTGCGGTCCAAAGCATGCCACGCGCATCTTCTAGCGTCGCCGGGGCAAGTACCTTGATGCCAGGGATATGGGCATACCAGCCTTCGAGCGAATGCGAGTGCTGCGCAGCAAGCTGCCTGCCCGCTCCGGTCGCCATGCGGATGACCAGCGGCACGCCGAACTGGTTGCCAGACATGTGACGAATGGTTGCTGCGTTGTTTAGAATCTGATCCATTGCCAGGAGGCTGAAATTCACCGTCATCAGCTCCACGATAGGACGCATGCCGCCTATCGCGGCGCCGATCCCCGCGCCGGTGAAGCCGGACTCTGACAATGGCGTGTCCCTGATGCGCTCCGGCCCGAACTCTTTCAGCAATCCCTTAGTGACTGCGTAGCAGCCGCCATAGCGCCCGACATCCTCGCCCATGAGGAAGACGCGTTCGTCTTGGTGCATCGCTTCGCAAATGGCCTTGCGAATCGCCTCGCGATAGGTGATTTGCACCGTCTCGGCCTTGATGATCCGTTTCGCCATCACGCACGCTCCGCATAGACCCATCGCGTCAGTTTCTCGACCGGCTCCCAACTCCCGGCTTCCGCGAACGCCACCGCTTCCTCGATCTCTTCCTTCACATCGCTCTCGATCTTCTCGATGTCCTCCGGATGCGCGATGCCGCTCTTTGCGAGCCAACCCTGGAAGCGTACGATCGGGCCTTTGCTCCGCCATTCCTCGACCTCTGCTTTGTCGCGGTAGAGTTGAGCGTCAAACATGGAATGAGCGCGGAAGCGGTAGGTTCGGCATTCTAGGAAATAGGGCTTGTCAGTTTCGCGAATGGAGTGAACTGCGCGTCGTGCCGCAGCCTCGACCGCGACCACGTCCATTCCATCCACGGCCTCGGTCTCGATCTGGTAACACGCAGCCTTGGCATGGATGTCGGTTTCCGACTCGCTGCGGTCAAGCGCCGTCCCCATAGCGTAGCAATTATTTTCGCACACAAAGAGCACTGGCAGACTCCACAGGGCGGCGAGGTTGAGGCTCTCATGAAACTCGCCCTCGGCCGCTGCGCCCTCGCCAAAGAAGCAGACGGTAACAACCTTTTCCGCGCGCATTTTATCCGCAAGCGCCAGACCGGTGGCCATGGGCAGTCCGCCGCCGACGATGGCGTTGCCGCCGTAGAAGTTGGTTTCGGCATCGAATAGGTGCATGGAGCCGCCTCGCCCGGCACTGACGCCCTCAAACTTGCCGTACATCTCGGCCATCACATTGGCCATCGGCAGACCGCGAACCAGCGCATGGCCGTGTTCACGGTAGGTTGCAACGATGCGGTCGCGCAGCTGGAGCACGGGGATGACGCCGGCAGCAATCGCCTCCTCGCCATCGTAGAGGTGCAGGAAGCCGCGGATTTTTTCTGTGGTGTAAAGCTCGGCGCACTTGTCCTCGAACATACGCACGCGGATCATATGTCGAAGAAGGTCTAGACAATGTGCGCGGCTGAGCTTCGGCTTGTCATCGCGCGCGGTCATTTTTCGTCGCTTTCCAGAGTCGAGATGTCGCCCTCAGGCAATCCCAGTTCCCGTGCCTTTATGAGGCGCCGCATGATCTTGCCACTGCGCGTTTTGGGCAGATTAGTGCGAAAGCTGATTTGCCTGGGGGCGACGGCGGGGCCAAGCCGCTTGCGCGCGTAGCCCAAGAGCTCTTTCTGCAGTGCGTCTGAAGGCTTGTGGCCCGGCTTGAGGGCGACAAAGGCCTTCACCAATTCTCCCGCGGTCTCGTCCGGAATGCCGATTACGCCAGCCTCGGCAACGGCCTGGTGCTCCATCAAAGCGCTCTCGACCTCGAAGGGGCCGACTAGATGGCCAGCGCTTTTGATGACATCGTCGGCCCGACCGACGAACCACAAATACCCGTCGTCGTCTTGCCTCGCCAAATCCCCGGTCAAGTACCAGCCGTCTGCGAAGCACTTGCGGTAACGCTCCTCCTCGTCAAGATAGCTGCGGAACATTGAGGGCCAGCCCGGACGCAAGGCGAGTTCGCCTTCAGTATCGGCGGACGCCACGGGCTCGACGCTACCGTCCTCCTTGCGTTCCACGATAGCAGCCTCGATTCCCGGCAACGGCCGCCCCATCGAGCCCGGTCTAATGTCCATTGCGCGGAAGTTGGCGATCATGATCCCACCGGTCTCCGTCTGCCACCAATTGTCATGGAACGGGAGGCCGAATGCTTCCTTGCCCCAAACTACGCCTTCGGGGTTGAGCGGTTCGCCCACGCTGGCAAGAAATCGCAGGGTCGACGTGTCGTACTTCCGGGCAGCCTCTGTGCCGGTCCTCATCATCATCCGGATCGCCGTGGGCGCAGTATACCACACCGTGACCTTCTGCTCCTCAAGCGTGCGGTACCAGCGCTCGAGGTCGAATTCCTCCTCGTCGACCACCAACGTGACGGCGTTGGTCAGCGGGGAAATGATCCCGTAGGATGTCCCCGTGACCCAACCAGGGTCCGCGGTACACCAGAAGATGTCGCCCGGCCGAAGGTCGAGGGCGAGCTTGCCGGTGATGTGGTGCGCAATGACTGCGGCATGAACATGGACCGCGCCCTTGGGCTTCCCGGTCGTGCCGCTGGTGAAGTGAAGAAGCGCCATATCCTCGGCATCTGTTGGCGGGATCTCGAAATCCTCGCTCGCTTGACGCAGCAAAGCGTGCAAATCATGAGTGCCGGGGATCTCTGTCGCCTCGCCGTTTTCGCCTACCAGCAGCACGTGCTCCAGCTCCGGAAGCTCTCCCCGGAGCGCTTCGATCTTGCGCCGGTACAGGCGCTCCGTTGTGACAATAGCCTTTGCCGAGCCGATCGACATGCGCTGCTTGATGGGCTCGGGTCCGAAGGCGGAGAAGAGAGGGCAGAAGACGCTACGGTTCTTGAGGGTGCCCAAGGCGGCTATGTAGAGTTCCGGAATGCGCCCTGCGAGCGAGAAGACTCGGTCGCCAGCGCCGATCCCTATACTCCGTAGAACGTTTGCGAAGCGATTGGTCTCAGTGCGAAGATTTGAATAGGTGAACGTAAGGAGTTCGCCGCTCTTCGATATCCAGCGGATGGCAGAAGCATCTGCGTAGGGTCCCGCGGCATGGCGGTCCACCGCCTCGTGAGCGATGTTAAGTCCGGCGCCTCCTGGCAATCCCTGCAGCTCCTCGCGTGCGGCTGCCCAAGTAAAGGATCCGTAGGCTTCCTCGTAGTCCACGAGGTTCGGCGGCAAAACATCGGTTTCATTGTGCTTGCGGATTGTCTTCCAAGGCATTGTCAGCTGTCCGGTCCGTTTCCCCTGATTTGGCCAGTTCATTTTGACAACCCCGTATGCAGATCCTTGCGCCAACAGATAAGGGGGCACCCACCGAGCCGCATTGACGTGCATCAAGATGGCCCGAGATAAAGCTAAGCAAAGCTAGATGGAGCGGCCGACCCATTGCTATCGCAGAGCGGGAATGGTGAGAATGACGATCCGTAATCTGGAGCATCAATTCATCCCGCGGGGGATCGCACTATTCGGCGCAGGAGGGAGGCCCCGCTCGATCGGCGTTGTGCTGTGTTGGAAGCCTTGAAGGCGTGCCTGTCTGGACGGGTCCAGCAACCGGAAGGAAACCATTGGTCCCATGTGGCGCCAATTCTATGAGCAGCCTCGTCGCACCAGTCCGAATGTGCGGCCCCGAAAGCCCAGAAGGTGTGAACAGCCGTGGAAATTCCAATCCTCAACTTTAGAGGAAGCGCTTGATCTGGCTCAATTGGTTTGGTGCTTTAAAGCGCTACACAAGACATGAGATTGCTTGCCGATACGGTGCGGGGAAGGAGAATATCCGCTATGCCACACAAGCGAATATTGTTCCACTCAGCGGCACGTGAAAAAATCCTTCGCGGCACCAGTGCGTTGGCGGATGCAATACGCGTTACGCTTGGGCCCAAATCCAAGTCGGTCCTGATGCAGAAAAAGTGGGGAGCGCCGATCGTTTGCAACGATGGCGTCACGATCGCCAAGGAAGTTGATCTCAAGGACCCGGAGGAAAACCTCGGTGCTCAGATGCTGCGGCAGGCGGCCGAAAAGACTGGCGAGGCCGTAGGGGACGGCACTAGCACGTCGACCATTCTTGCGCACGCAATCTTCGCTGACGGCACGCGCAACGTTGTGGCTGGCGCTAGCGGTATAGACATTAAGCGCGGCCTCGATCATGGACTAAATCTCGCCGTCGATGCGCTTCGTGGGATGTCAAGGCCGGTAAAGACACGAAAGGAAAAAGCGCAGGTCGCCACCATCTCTGCACATAACGACCCATCCATCGGCGAACTTGTGGCCGATGCCATGGAGGAAGTCGGCGACGACGGCGTCATCACGGTTGAGGAATCCAAAACCATCGAAACCATCCTGGAGGTGGTCGAGGGTATGCAGTTCGACAGGGGTTTTATTTCTCCCTACTTCATCACCAATGCTGAGAAGATGGAGGCGGTTCTTGAGGACGCCTACGTCTTCCTGTGTGACCGGAAGGTCAGCAACCTAAAAGATCTCATTCCCCTTCTGGAGCAAGCGGCAAAGAGCGGCAAACCGATCTTGTTCGTGGCCGAGGATGTCGAGGGCGAAGCACTTGCTACGCTTGTCGTCAATCAGCTCCGTGGCGTCTTTCGCAGCATCGCTGTCAAGGCACCGGGCTTCGGCGACAGGCGCAAAGCCATGCTCGAGGACATGGCGGTGTTAACGGGTGGACAGCTCATCTCCGAGGACTTGGGTATCAAGCTGGAAACCGTTGAGCTCAATCAGCTTGGCCGTGCAGAACGCGTCGTGTCAGACCGCGATAGCACGACGATCATCGGTGGAGGGGGGGACAAGGCTGCGATCGAGGTGCGCATCCGACAAATTCGAGCACAGATCGAGAATACCACGAGTGACTATGACCGCGAGAAGCTTGAGGAGCGGCTGGCGAAGCTCTCCGGAGGCGTGGCGGTCGTCCGCGTGGGCGCACCATCGGAAGCGGAGATGAAGAGCAAGAAGGAAGCCCTCGATGACGCTATCAATGCGACTAAGGCAGCGGTCGCCGAGGGCATTGTGCCTGGGGGTGGGCTTGCCCTGTTGCGCTGCACCAAAATTATCGCCGAGGAAGAAGCCAAGGCTGAGGGTGACGAGAAGACAGGCCTGGAGATCTTCCGTCGTGCGTTGAGCGCACCGACCCGCCAGATAGCAGAAAACTCGGCTGTCGATGGCGGTGTCGTGGTCGCGCGGATGCTTGAGAGCAAAGGCAATATTGGCTATGACGCCGGGCGGAACGAATATGTCGATCTGGTGGAAGCCGGCATCGTCGATCCCACGAAAGTGATGCGCATCGCACTGGAAAACGCTGTATCGGTGGCCAGTGTCCTATTACTGACCGAAGCGACGATGACAGAAATCGAGGAAGAAGATAAAAAACATCCGGTCGAGGCGGACATGAGGATGTAACGAGCGGACAATCATATCAGGCTGTAAGAGACGCTGATTGAATACGTCAGCTTCAGAGATCGTTGTCGCAAGAACCCAATGATTCCGTTCGGATATAATCCCCAATCCAGTAATCCGCTCAGAAACTCCATCGTTCTAGCCATCCGCAATATCGATGGAGTGCGGCTTATCCCAGATCCAGACGGTCATCGCAAAGAGCTGCGGGGTGAACTCGCAGCTAGTTCAGCCTTTGCCGGGAATGCAAAAAAACCCCACCAAAGTGGCTGGGCTCACGCAGAGCAAATTAGGATGATTGTGGGGCATGCAACTGCCCCAATTGGCTCGTTTCAGTTTCCGTGCGCCCATAACCCTTGGGCGGGCGACAGAAATCCAATCGACCTGAAACGGACTTAGCGCTGGGTGGTCGGTCGTCCTGCCTAGAGGAAATGTTTGATTGATGTCGGTTCCGAGAACTCCTCATCTTGCGGTCGATTGCGCGCTGTTCGACGAGGACCACCGTGTCCTCTTGATCACGCGGAAAAATCCCCCCTACCAAGGATGCTTAGCCCTTCCGGGAGGTTTCGTGGCTATTGGTGAACAAGTAGAGGATGCCTGTCGCCGCGAACTGATGGAGGAAACCGGTATAGTCGCTCAAGACTTGACGCTGCTCGGTGTCTATTCGGACGCCGCGCGGGATCCCCGCGGACACATATGCTCGATCGTCTATGTTGGATCTTCCTCAAACCTGGAGCCACATGGAGGTGATGATGCGGTTAGCGCAGAATGGATCGCGAATTGGCGCGAGCGTGAACTCGCATTCGATCACTGGGAAATTCTTGAAGATGCAGAGAGGTTCCTATTCGGAGCATAACCAGTCGAACTCTTATATTTAGCCCTCTTTGCGATTGGCATCCTGACATGAGATTTCTGCTTTGCTACCAAGCTCGTCGGCGCGTCCCTCATGGTGCAGGGTAACAAGGCGCCGGACACGGGCGTCGACCCTGGCCCTCTTCCGCGGAACACGATTGATGTACGTCAAGGCCCCTTGCTCCATGCCAGTCTACTATTTGGACCTTGTCCTATTGCGGAGTAGCTCAAATGACCTCCGACCCAACTTCATCACTCACCCATGACGAGGTGACGCATCTGTGCGGCGACATCCCGGACTGGAAAGTTGCGGCGATCGTCAAGAGCGGCGTGAACGCGGATGAGCTTGAGCTTGCGCTCGCCTGGGCTTATGGCGAGAGCGATGTCGCTGGTGAGGCCCGTCTACCGCTCAAGGGTTGCGCAGCGCAGGTTTACGAAATCCTCGTCGGCGACCAAGAGGCATGGGAAGGAAACCGCTGAGAGCCTATCCTTCGGCGATAAAGAAAAAACCATCGCAGCAAGTAACGATACCAGAACCAGTGCAATCTCGGGCGTTATGAAAATCTCCCGGTTATCAGACGGCATCTAACGGTTTTCTTACGACGATTGTGGCGGCGGATTGCTCAATTGTAGATGGAATGGCAGACATGGGAATCAGCTCGTCTGGCTTCGTCTCCTAGACTCTTCCGCAAATGTTTCTGCAAAGCCGCAAATACGACAATTCTGCAGCCCCCGCACTGATCTATGGTGCATTAGGGCGCTTATCTCACGTTATCAGAAAAATGCGATGGTTCGGCCTTGCCCACCCGCTCTGGCTTTCTCATACACCAGCCACGCGGCCGCGAGATCTTGAAAGGCGAGACCCACGCTGCCGAAGATGGTGATTTGATCTGGTGAGCTACGGCCAGACTTTGCGCCTGCGATCACTTCGCCGATTTCGGCGTGAATAGCGTCCGCATCCAATCCAACTCCGCCGATTGCACCCATTTCAATCGCCAGGTCGCGGTCATCGCACACAAACAGGGACTTGCGGATCAGCTCGGCATCGACTTCGGATTCGTTCGGCGAATCAGGTCCGATCGTGGTGATATGGGCACCTGGGGCAATCATGCCGTCAAATAGAAACGGCTCCGTGGCCCACGTGCTTGTGATAACAATATCAGCCCCCTCGACCGCCGCAGCGACGCTTCCGACAGAGCGTATCTCGCACGCAATACCTTCATGATGTTCCGCGGCATATCGCTCCGCCGCATCCGGTGCTGTATCAAAGACCGACACGGCGCTGATTTCTCTGACAAGTGCAAGAGAACTGAGCTGCACGCGGCCCTGCGTTCCCGCGCCAATGATAGCTACGCGTGAGGCATCCTTGCGTGCCAGCGCATCGGCGGCAATAGCGCCCGCCAGACCGGTTCTTAACGTGGTGATGTGGCCCGATTCCAGCACCGACAAGAGATCGCCAGTCTCAATATCGTGCAGCAATATAACGCCCTTTATGGCTGGATCAGCGTCGGGGAATTTGGCGTTGACCTTAACAGTATAGGCCGGAATGCCGGGTAGGATGCCGGGAGCCAGCACCATGCCGCCGGCCCCGGTTGTCACGGTATCCGGCAATACCACAGGAAAGCGCCGCGCAGGCACGGATCGCTCCATCGAATATTTGACGAATGCCTCGCGCATGCCAGGCAGCAACTCGCGCGCATCGAGCAGGCCACGGATTTCCGTAACAGTCAAAACTAGAGTCTTAGGAGTAGCCATGTCACCGACAGCATAGTTTCTCCCAAACCCGTTGCATATGCCAAGCTTTGCGGATAAGCGACGATACCCTGAGAATGTGAGCCTGACTTTTTGGCGATCATAAATGATCAAAAAACATAAACGACCGAGCGCCTCGCCGCCTTACTGTGCCGGCCGCTTTTCCCAATGGGGGAACTTATCCAGTCGGAGAGAGACATGCAGAATCTGATCGGCGGTCACGTCGAGTTCATACTCTGCCATGTCATCGCTCCACATTTGGCCGCCGACATTCCTCGCGGCGGACGGATGGTTTTTCCTCAAGTTCGCAAATCGAGTACGGTCCTGCCTAGATTTCCTGGACCCCTTCGACCATGCTGCCATAGCCGAGCTTGTCTAGGGCATCGGCCCAATAGTCAGCAACCAGCGGATGGTCCAGGAGATACTGGCTTGTCGGAACCTCGCGCCGCTCTTCGGCCAGTTTCAACATCTCCGCCCACTCTTCGGGCTCCGCATCGCCGCGGCCGATCCACAGGAGGGCTACCAGTTCGGCCTGCTGGCTTTGGTTGAGGCCGTCGATCTCTTGGATCACTTCCTCCCGCGACAAATCATCGGGAATGTCTTGCAGTGTTTCGGGTACTTGGTCATCGGTAGGGTTCCCACCGGTGTCGGGGGTTACGACCCCCTCTTCCTTTGCCATGAGCGCCCGCACCTTGAGCACGAGCATACGCAAAAACGCGGGGTTGACGGTAAGCTCAGTCATGCTTGCCTCCTTTAGTTGTCTGTCGTCATCGGACGAGAGGTTTTTTGGCGCGCCGGGGGCGTCACCTTCGGAGAAAAATTGCTACATCCTGACTTTAGGCCCATGGCATCGTTAGGAGCACGTGCTGGAGAGCATGGTGCAGCCCAATGCGAAAACGATGATCGCGATTGCGGCTAGCAGCAACCAGAACGCTACCTTTGCCGTCAATAATTGTTTGCGTGTCATGCCGCCGAACAGCCTATTGGTTGGTACCCATTGCAATGATCCAATTCGCGGCTTGGCGCTTTGACATCGATCAACGCATCGGTGTGCGGGCCCGTTAAAATCAACCTTGCATGTCAATCCCTGAGTTATCGAGGAGTAACCAAAATGGCCCAGTCCCTGATTCCAGGCCTGTGGGGGAAGTCTAAAAAAGGCGACGACATATTCTCATCGCTTCATCATGAGATCGACCGCGTGTTTGACGAGTTTACGCATGGCGAACATTGGCCTTTCCCGGCCGCATTGACCAAAAACGGCAAACTGTCTCCGCGCATTAATGTCAGCGAGGCTGACAATGAGATTGAAATAACGGCGGAACTCCCAGGCGTTGAGGAAAAAGACATAGATGTCAGCCTTTCAGACGACCGGCTCACGATTAAAGGCGAGAAGAAATCGGAAACTGAAAAAACTGAGAAAGACTTTCATCTGGTCGAACGAACTTACGGATCATTTGAGCGCACGATGCGCCTTCCTTGTGAGGTCGACTCAGACAAGGTGAAAGCCGAATTCAAGAATGGTGTCCTCACGGTCACCTTGGCAAAGTCACCGGACGCAGAGGCGAAAACCAAGAAAATCCCAATCAAGGGCAACTGACGTCCTTCGCCTTTCTTGCGGCGGGTTGTCTCAACCCACACTTACTGCCCGGTCATATCCCCCCTTTTAATGGCCGGGCAGACTTTGATTTGGTAAAGCCGCCCGAGAGGATCATGACTAAGAGACTTCCGCTATTGGCACTTAGCGGACGCTCAGGATCAACAGGCGGCACGGCTGCTTTGGGAAACTAAGCGGAAGTTCGGGCGACCAATGTCTGCTGTTGGCGGTGAAGCGGACTCAAATGGTTGAGCCACGCTATGTCGGCTTCTGACCCGAAGCAGACATCTGTAGTTGGCAATCAAACCCAGAACAGAATAACTCTGCAAATGGTGCAGAAACCCAGGGCGCGTCACTTCCACCTAAGCCTCGCGCAGCGGCGTTTGGGTTGTAAGACCGAGTTTGACCATCGCCTGCCATCCCTCCTCAGCACTGTCCACAATTTGAAAAAGGGTCAAGTCGCTCTCACTGATGGTTCCAAGCTCAGCCAGTGCTGCGAAGTTGACAATTTCTTCCCAGTAGCTGCGGCAAAATAGGACGACCGGCATCGAGGGCGTCTTGCTCGTTTGTTTCAGAGTGAGGATCTCGAAGAGTTCATCCATTGTCCCTAATCCGCCCGGAAAGACTGCAAGAGCGTTTGCTCGCATGGCGAAATGCATTTTGCGGATGGCAAAATAACGGAATTGGAATGAAAGCTCCGGTGTCACATATTTGTTTGGCTGCTGCTCGGTGGGCAATCTTATGTTGAAGGCAATGGTCGGGGCACCAGCCTCCGCCGCTCCACGATTAGCGGCTTCCATGATACCCGGTCCGCCTCCTGTGGTGATAACATTCTCGCACATCCCATGTTCAGATAAGAGTGCGCCACCTCTCTCAGAGGCAATTCTCGAGAATTCGCGCGCCTGCTCGTACCAGACCGCGAGTTGATTGAGCTTTTTCTCGATTGCCGGGCTCTTCTGTCTTTGTGTGCTGTCAACACTTCTTCTCGCATCTCCGGGAGAAAGCGCTCGCGAGCTACCGACAACTACTATGGTTGATTTGATGCCTCGGTCACGTAGACCCAAATCAACGTTGGCGAATTCGAGAGCCAGGCGATGAGCGCGCATTTCATCGCGCATCAGAAAGTCGAGGTCCTCGAATGAGAGCGAATTGTTCTGCATTCGATCTTTTGATCCGTTCTCCGGCACGGGCATCCTTCCGACCTCTTCATCTGTCACAGAAAATATTAGCCACTATCCCCGGACGGACGCCAAAGCCGTTCGCGGGATCTTCTAAGTGAGTCAGCAGTTGCAATATAGCGCCTATGACCTTGTGTATTGTACAAGCGGCAGAGATCGAGATTGTCGCTGCCAGGATTCAACTCACTGTCTCCACACAACTCCGCGGCGAACTTGGCCATGCTCGAATGTTCTGAAGGATCATGCGTGGACTTGATGCGTCACATTTGCGGGGGTCTGCGTTACCTCCGAAAGCGGACATTTAGAACTTCGGTCTGTGAGTTTCGCTCCTGACCCATCACGACCATCGGGATGGGTGACTACCCGCCTAGACCTGCACCAACTCAGTGTGTCCAAATCCTTTGCTATAGTCGAGCAGAGAAACGATTTCCGGGTCTATGCGGAATAACGCAAGATCTTGCGCGTCGGTTGTCCGCGAGAAGAAAGTCCGCGATCTGGGGAAACTTTTCGGACATCAGGCTGTCGACTTTCTGCCGCTCTTCCGGATCGGATACGAGCGATGCGAGCCCTGCCATGGACAGGCCCTCAACCTCGGCCCAACTGTCATAGTCGCGGTTTATGGTCAGGGAGATCTTGTTGTTGGCCGCAATGTTGCTGGCCTTCTGCGAGTCTGCGGCCGTGCCGAAATAGATGGTGAGCCCCTCATTGACATAGCTCACCGTCGTCGCCTGCGGGTACCCATCCTCCCGCATCGTCGCGATCGTCATATCGTCAACGTCGTCGATGATGGAGATAATCTGGTTGCGGATTGGCTCATCCATGACGCTTGCTCCGGGATCCGTGCAAACCGGTGCATCTGTAATCAAGCGCAGGACGACCGGCCATGTTTGTTGCGGCGTAGACTCGCAACTTTGAGCGCGGCCAGCGTTGATACACATCAAGGACGCCCCCCGAACTTGCCAAGTAGGGTAACAACTCTCCAAAGGCATCGAAGTCAGAGAGGCCACGCGTCATGGTATCGATCGAGAATGGCTGCAGGGCACTAACCGTGTGGCGTCAGCCGCTGCGGGGGCTGATCGTCCTCCTCGTCACCATTGTACTGGCCGGTGTTCACGCGCCCCAAGCTTCCGGACAGTCGTCGGAGGGCGAACGCGAAAGCGTCACGCTGGAAGGCAGCCACACCGACATCCAGTTCCTTGCGGCACGGACAGTACTTATCAAGGCCAAGGTCGCCGACGACGTGTTCGCGGCTGGTCGCGACGTCACGTTCGAGAGTGCCACCGTAAAGAACGCAGTCGTCGCCGGCTATGATGTTGAGTTTCGCAGTGGCAACGCAACGGACATGATTGCCGCTGCGGCGAACCTCAAAATCTCAGGCGCCATTGAAGACGATCTTGTCGCCGCGGCAAGATCGATGCGGATCACTTCACAAGGAACCATCGGCGGTGATGCGCGCCTGGCCGCCGAGACGATTGACCTGGAAGGGCGCATCAGCGGGAGCGTGCGCGCCGCCGCGCGCCGCATTACCATATCCGGCGAGATTGCCGGAAAGGCGGACTTGCTTGCAGAGCGAATCGTAATCGCGCCCGGCGCTAACATTGCCGGCGATCTGATTTACCGCAGCGGAGCCAAGCCCGAAATCGCCGAGGGCGCGACGATCGGTGGTGAAATCCGGCGGGTCGAGGTTGATATGCCTGATCCCAGATCGTTTGCACGTGCCATAGTCGGCATCGGCCTGCTCATTGTGTTCTCATGGGCGCTCGCCATGCTCTTACTCATCGCCGTCGTGCAACTGGTGTTCCCGAACTTCATTTCCGACGCAGCCGGTGATCTCCAGGACCATCCCTGGTCCAACCTCGGATTCGGCGTCGCGATTCACCTCCTTGCGGTTGTTCTTGGCGGATTGTTTTTTGCCTCGATCGTCGGGATCCCCATCGGTGCGGCTCTGACGATGGCGACCGCTGTCGTATGGCTGCTTGGCCTGGTGACGGTGAGCGCCTGCATCGGACTGTTCGTAAGAGGCCGGCTGCGCCGGCCCGTTGACATTCGGCCCCTTGGCCGGATCGGCTGGGCAATCGCCGGTGCCATCATCCTGGGCCTCATTGCCCTTGTGCCCTTCGTTGGCGTGGTTGTTGTCGGCCTTGCGGTTGCCGCGGGATTTGGCGCTGCCGCCGCTGAATTGTGGGGACGCTTGCGAACAACTTGAAGCAGGCGGTGCGCGTAACTCGTTACTCAGTCAGGCTGCGCTCGTCCGGGGAAATGGCCGGGCCAATAATTAGACCTGATTCAGCGCAGCGCAAATAGAATGACTGCAGCGATTAGAAGGGCGGTTGTTCCCCAAAACGCCGATGAAATTCTCGTTTGAAGCTTCATCTCACCGTTTCCCTAATCATAGCAAAACTGTTCAGAAATGATCTGGCTGCTTGGGACGCCAAGATCCATGAGAGCGCCTTCGACAGCATCGAGCATGGGAGGCGGACCACAGACCAGATAGAGCCATTTGTCAGCGCCGTCGAAGGAAAAAACCTCAATTATCGTCGCGGCATCGACCTGCCCTGTTAGGCCTTCCCAATCCTGCTTCGGCTCCGAGATAACGTGAATGACTTGCGATTTCGCTCTGCGCGCAATCTGGTTCAACTCGCCTCTGTACACGATCTGATCGCTCACCCTGTTGCCGTACAGGAGAACCAGCGGGCGCGGATCGTTCTGAATACGCATCTGCCGGGCGATGCTCAACAGCGGCGCAATGCCGACACCGCCGGCGATCAGCGCAATGCCCTCACCTGACCGACGCTTCAAAGTGAGATTTCCGTGAGCCCCGTCCAGATTCGCAACCTTTCAGGATATGAGGTGTCTCTTGCCGCATTTTTGCTCATGGATACATTCTCCGCGTTTATGAGCCCGATCAACCCGACGGGTTCAGCACCTCATCAAGGGCCTTCAGAAAGGACTGCATCTGTTTGTCTGACATACCGACAGATCCTTTTTCGACGATTGTGGAGAGAATTGCCGCGCCAGTTCAATGAGTATATTTGGATTGATCGGACAAGTGCCATCACGCCGCTCCCTGCCGGGCAAATCAAGGGCGTACCGGACACCTATCCGTTCGGCGTTTAAGCCTCATCGAGACGATACCATCGCGTGGAAGTTTCTGCGTCGAAAGGACTCGTCAAGCCCGAACTGATCACTAAGCCTCAAACAGCCGGGCCAGTAAGCTTCTGAGTTGCGCGCTGCGCCAACCCTTTCGCGTGTTCGACCGTCCTTGCGATGGCCATCAAATTGACGCCGGAACCGCTCTCGATTCCGAACGGCGATAGAAACACGATGCCATCCTCTGAACCTGGAACCTTGAACAGATCACTCCCCATCATTTCCTGCGCCTCAACCATCGTGCGAGGCTTGAAGTTCATATTGGTCAGCTGCACGATCACAAAAACCCACTTTTCCAGATCTTTCACAAGGCGATTTGCGAGCGTCATAGGCATCGATACACCACCCCACCGGCCATTGCATTCGATCCAGTGCAATTCGGCATTCTCATGGTCGTTTCCGGCTATAACCGCATCGAAACTGCACCGTCCGAAATAACCCAGGTGCTGGAAAAGTGTCGCAAGCACTAAAGCCTCATGTGCGACCTGCTCCTCCCAGTGTTTCTGAAGCGCGGCAGGAACCGAGCCGACGAAAGCCCCCTCGGCGCCCGCAACAACCTGCTCGTATATGCCTTCCAGGATGGGCGGGCCTTGTGTGCGTTCAGGTATCCAGGTCTGAACTGAAGGACTGGCGCTCACAGGAGAGTCCCAGACTTCAACCAGCAGCGGAAACCGGCCACGCCAGCCAATCGTTTCCAGAACAGATAATAGAAAGGTGCGCAGTTCTTCGAGCGTATGGTCTCTTATGTTTGCCGCGTTGAGCGAGATATTTCCAAGAGAACCGGCGCTATCAGGCACTTTTATCACCACCCGGTCGGCTTGCCGCGCCAGACGGCCAACCTGACCGGCGAGGGCTGCTGGGCCATAAACCGACCGAAATGCCGGTTGAGCATGGGCCCCAAGAACCTCGGAGACCCTGCGGGCGAACCACACTTTGTCATTGATCCGACGGGTCAATCGTGGTGGTGGCGCAGCGACCCTCACGGGGATTCCTGCGCGTTCGGCAATCGCGGTTGCGAGGACCCAAATACTACCCGTACCCATATAAGGCAGGATGGTCAGCCCCCCGGCCTTACCGGCCTTAGCGGCGATGGCATTGAGGGCATCAGGGTGAAGAGCACAGCGCATCGCCAACGGCACGTGCTGGTTGCGAGGTTCTGCTGGCAAGGTGAAGACATCCAGCGTCCCCAGTCCCAGGACTTCGTTGCGGTATCGCTCAAAGGCAGCGTTGTGGCCTCCGCTGATCAGCAATATGTCGCCGTCGGCAGCTAGCATCGAAATCCGATACTCATGGATTTCCGATCGTTGCGGATCGGATAAGGCTATCTCACGATCATCACCGATCAGCAGCGCAGGACCTTCCATTAGCCCCGATCCTACCCCGGCTCCAAAAACACTCGTCAATACAAGTGCAGGTTCGTTGACTACAAGGCGGTCTGCGATTTTCTCCAACCGCTTGCGCTCTGAGGTGGAAATCGACGCGGAGTATCTTGCAACGATCGGAAGTGCGTCCCGGCCGCCCGGCGCGAAAGCACCACCAGGACATCCGACGAGACCAATCATGACCTCACCTCAAATAATACAGTTATGTGGATCAAGCCTGATAGAAAAGGACCTGCATAGCCTTGATCGTTGTCAATTCGCGAACTTTCCGCAGAGGATAGGTTTCAAACCGATTTTGTTCGCTGCATTACGATTTTGCTCAATGGACAATCTGCATGTGCCGCCTCTATGGGTTTCATGCCAACGAACCGACGCGCATCGAATGCAGCCTCATTCATGCGCAAAATGCGCTGATGGAACAGAGCATTCGTGACCAACATGGGCTGACCCATGGGCATGGCTGGGGCGTTGCTGGATATCCGGACGGTTTGCCCTTCGTCGAAAAGCAAGCTTGGGCGGCATATCACGGCGAGCATTTCAAGAAGACTGCCTC
The DNA here is from genome assembly GCA_002352635.1 of Hyphomicrobiaceae bacterium UBA2767. Classification (GTDB taxonomy): domain Bacteria; phylum Pseudomonadota; class Alphaproteobacteria; order Rhizobiales; family Methyloligellaceae; genus UBA2767. The sequence goes on from DEIT01000180.1 coordinate 16,483, forward strand.
GCGGGTTTATGCACGCACGGTTATAGCCCATGTGCGCCGCGCGACAGTTGGTGCGCCTTCGATCGAGAATACCCATCCCTTCGAACATGGCCGTTGGCTGCTTGCCCACAACGGCACCATCGGTGCATTCGAGCAAATACGAGACCAAATGCTTGAAGCGATGGACCCGCTCCACCGCAATGAGATACACGGCAATACCGATAGCGAGCACATTTTTCGTTACTTGCTTTCGCTTGCCATAAAGGCGCCGGAAAAGGAGCTCCGCCACGTCTTGCATGACGGGCTGAAGCAGATCGTCCGCTGGTCGCGCGAAGCGAACTCGGAAGCAAAAATATCTCTCAACATACTCTGGACTGATGGAGACCATCTCGCTGGATCAAGACTAAACCGCACACTGTGGTTTCTGGAGCGCGACGATATTATTCACTGCGACATATGTGGCCAGCCACATGTGCATCATGATCCAAAGAGGGATTACCGCGCAGTGGAAGTCGCGTCCGAACCGATAACGGATGAAAAGTGGCTGGGCGTTCCAAATGGTACTGTTTTCAGCATTGATCCCGACGTCCGGATGCATTTTGAGCCAATGGATGCGGTACTTCTGGAGATGATGGAAGGCGCGCCAGACGAAGAAGCGAGAGAAGAAGCGGACCAATCAACCAAATAGCTGATCGGACCGAATTTGCTTGCGGAAGGTCCACTTGGTTGACGCTGATCAATGCCTCGCACGGTCAGCAGTCGCAAGTTGCATACGAGAGCGCCGCAATCCAGGAGGGATATCATGTCACTTAGAACAGTTGTCGCTTGTCTGAACACACCGAGGAGTGCGCCTTCGGTTGCGGCATCGGCATTTGGGGTCGCGGAACGTCACCAGGCCCTTCTTGTCGGGTTGCATGTCATTCCGCGAGTTCCGATCTACAGTCTGGCAGGCACGGACATGCCGGCAGAGTATATCGACCGCGAAGAGCAGACGCTGAAGGAGCGCGCCAAAGAAATCGAGAAGATCTTCTGGCAGGCGACTGAGGCATCAACGATCGCCACCGAGTGGAGCTGTATTCAATCCTCAACATCCGATGAGGTGACGGCAATTGTGGGTTATGCGCGCTGTGCCGATCTGGTCGTTATGAGCCAGTATCTGGGCGCGACCGCCGAGATTGAGATGCCGTCGGAGATTGTGATGGGCATGGGTCGACCGGTCTTGCTCGTTCCTGAATTGGGTGGCTGGCAAAAGATAGGCACGCGTGTAGTCATCGCCTGGAACGGCAGGCGGGAGGCTGCACGCGCTGCGTTCGACGCGTTGCCGTTCCTTGTCAAGGCAAACTCCGTGCACATCCTGGAAATCAACCCGGGTAAACGTGGAGACGGTGAAGGCTTCACATCCGGCTCCGAAATTGCGGTCGCGTTGGCGCGACATGAGATCAAGGCCGTATCCACAACATCGCATCCGGTTGATACCTCAGTCGGCAGTGATCTGCTCTCACGCATCGCGGATGAGTCGTGTGATTTGCTAGTGATGGGGTGCTATGGGCACTCCAGACTTCGAGAGTTCGTATTTGGTGGCGTAACCAGAGAGATCATGCAGAACATGACCGTGCCGGTTTTGATGTCCCACTAAGCCGCGATTTTTGCGACAAAGCCCGGTTACTCTCATCCCCATCGGGTAAGCGACATAGCTCGGCGCACCCGCTCTCCCGCAAGCTTGATAGCAGCCGCTCGGGGCGCGAGTTTCTCGTCTCTTGCGTCCATAAGCACAGCCCGCGTGTTCAGACGCAGTTTTTCCTCAATCGTTGCAAATGCGCTGGTCTCAGTACCGCCGTGGTATTCGACCGATGCACAGATGACGCCGCCAGCATTGGCAATAAAATCGGGGACGGAAAGAATCCCACGTTCGTGTAGCTTTACCTCCGCCTCAAGCGTCGCCGGAATGTTGGCACCTTGCAGCACCATCTTGCAGTCGAGCTGGCCCACATTGTCCTCGCGCAGCACATCCGGCCGGGCCGCCGGGATCCAGATATCACATGGTACGGCTATAATATCATCACAGCTGAGTTTTTGGCCGTCTGGATAGTCAGCAACAGGCTTGCCGCCCTCTTTGTGAGCGACTAGGCAATCAACATCGATACCGTCCGGATTGGCGATCGTGCCGCGCGAATCCGACGCACC
>DEIT01000180.1:18751-33384 GCA_002352635.1 Hyphomicrobiaceae bacterium UBA2767
ATTTCATCAAGCGGGATGCCACCCACTTCACGAGGTAGGCCGACGGAGCGTCCAATTTCGTCCCGGACCCAGGCCATCGCGATTTCGTCCGTTCCCATGTCGGGCCCGGCGATGTAATCGGTAAATTCGCTGATGGCGCATGCATAGCCCCGGATCACACTTTCCTTTTTCTCCAGCGGCATCGCAGGGTCAGCAAAAATTACCGCCTTCGCGCCCCCATGAGGGAGACCGGCCGCCGCATTCTTGAACGTCATGGCGCGGGCAAGACGGACGCATTCTTCGACGCTGACGTCGGGTGCCATGCGCGTACCGCCGATGGCCGGCCCGGCTGCTACGTTATCGATAACGAGTATGCCCTTTAGTTCGATCGCCGGATTGGCAAAGTGGATGATCTTTTCGGGGCCATATTCGTCGCAGAAACGAAATATTTCTTCGGTCATCTAGCCCTCCAAGTCCTTGATGATGTGCATGAGGAAGCGCGTGGCTTCCGCACCGATGACGGCGCGGTGGTCGAACGTCAAAGACAGAGGTAGAATACGACACGGCCTGATCTCACCGTCCGCAATTCTCGGTTCGTCGGTCATACGCCCGGCGCCCAGAATTGCTACCTGTGGCGGCAGGACTACCAGCGTTGCATGGCGCCCGCCGATCATGCCGAAATTCGAAAGCGTGATAGTCTGGCCGCGCAGCTCTTCGGGCGGCACGATTCGCGTGGCCACGTCTTTCTTGATTGTATCCAGTCCGGCGCGAAGATCATCCAGCGTCCGACTGCCCGCGTCGCGCAGGACTGGCACGAACAATCCGTCCTCAGTATTCATGGCAATGCCGATATCTATTGTTTTGTGCAACAGGCGCGCCTCACGCGTGCCGTCGTACCACGCGTTTAGCGCCGGCTCGGCGCTGCAAGCGGCAACCAACGCACGGACAAGCCGTATAGTTGCATCTTCGTTTTCTCGCCAATGGGCGATATTGGCCTCATCGGTAACGTTGGTCGTGGCGACCTGGGCATGGGCTTGCGCCATGTTACGTGCCATCGCCCGGCGGACACCGCGCAGCGGCTTATACCCATCAACGCTACCGCCGATTGCCGCTTCTACGTCCTTGCGGGTGATTGCCCCGCCTGGCCCGGATCCGGAAATACTCGCGAGATCTACGCCGAGTTCGCACGCCAGCTTTCTAACGGCAGGAGCCGCTGTGACCTTGGTGCCAGATTGTCTTGCTTCGGATGCGGTTTCCGCCCTTGCTGCATTCTTGACCTCTTTCGGCAGCGTGCCGACAACCGCACCAGAGTCCCTGCTATCCCCTTCAGAATCGATATCGGCAAGCGGTGCCCCGATCTTTATTATGTCGCCGGGGTTTGCATGAAGCTTGACTACTGTTCCCGACCACGGCGCGGGCACCTCGACGACTGCTTTCTCCGTCTCCACGACCACGAGCGGCTGATCGGCAACAACGCGGTCCCCTGTGAGCACGTGCCATGAGATGACTTCCGCGTCCGCAAGCCCTTCGCCCAGATCAGGCAGTGTGAAGGTTTTCATGAGAATTCCATGCTCTCACGTGCGGCTGCAACGACTCGCGCCGCAGTCGGCATATAATAATGCTCCAGTTTTGGGAGCGGCATAGTCACGTCATAGCCGGTAACACGGCGGACGGGAGCGAGCAGGTTTGTAAGACCGTATTCTGCCAACCGCGCTGCAATCTCTGCACCAAAGCCGCTCGTATACGGCGCTTCATGAATGACGGCGCAGCGACCAGTCTTTTCAACCGAATTGAGGATTGTCGCCGCGTCAAGCGGTTTCAGCGTCGCAACATCGATCACCTCGGCCTCAATTCCCTCCGTGCTCAGCGTCTCCGCAGCCTGAAGTGTTTCAACAATCATTGCACCCCACGAGACAAGGGTAATATCTCTCCCCGCTCGCAACAGTTGGCACTTGTCCAGCGCAATCGCATTGCCTGTATCTTCCACTTCTTCCTTGATGGATCTATAGATCCTTTTCGGCTCCAGGAAGACGACCGGGTCAGGGTCGCGGATCGCTGCCAACAGGAGACCATATGCGCGCGCCGGCGAGGACGGGATCACGACTCGGAGGCCAGGGATATGAGTGAAAAGAGCCTCCATGCTTTCCGAATGATGTTCCGGTGCGTGGATTCCGCCGCCATATGGCGCGCGGATGACCATAGGGCACGTAATCCTTCCGCGCGTGCGAGTCCTCAATCGCGAGGCGTGGTTTAGCAGTTGATCGATTACCGGATAAATGAAGCCCATGAATTGGACCTCGCCGACTGGTCGAAATCCTTGCGCGGCCAGGCCCACGGAGATGCCGGCAATCACAGTCTCTGATACTGGTGTATCGCGGACGCGGTCTTTACCAAAACGGTTGATTAGTCCTGCGGTCGCCCGAAATACACCGCCGTCAATACCAACATCCTCACCGACAACGAGGACCTTTTCGTTTTCATCCATAGTGCGCGCGAGCGCGAGTGTGATGGCTTCAACAAGCGTCCGCTCAGTCATGCTCGTTCCCACCAATACGTGCGATTGCGAACTCGCGTTGCGCTCTCAGGTCATCGGGCAGTTCTTTAAACAGATAGTCAAATATTTCAGAAACCGGTTCGGGCTCGGTTGCCAGATATTCATCGGCGGATTTTTCGACCTCCTCCTTACAAACAGAAAGAAGTTGCTCCTCGTCTTTTTTGTTCCACGCATCCTGTGACACGAGATAGTTACGTAGCCGGGACACTGGTTCTTCCTTCCAGCGCTGTGACACTTCCTCGTCGCTGCGGTAGCGGTGGGCGTCGTCTGCCGTTGTGTGATCAGTTAGCCGATAGGTCAGTGCCTCAATCAACGTCGGCCCGTTTCCGCTGCGCGCACGTTTGAGCGCTCGGGCTACGGCATCCCTCACAGCAATCACGTCATTTCCATCCACCTGCTCACCGGGCATTCCGGCCGCTATTGCCTTCTGCGCCAACGTCTGCGCGGCCGTCTGTTTTTGGCGAGGCACTGAGATCGCCCACTGGTTGTCATTGATCAGGAAGACCGCAGGCACGCTCCAGACGGCGGCGATATTAAGGCCCTCGTAAAAATCACCCTTCGAAGTCGCGCCGTCGCCACCGATACATACAGCGGCGCGCTTCTCGTCGCGCAACTTGAATGCAAGAGCTACACCGGCGGCATGAGGGAAATGGCTCGCAACGGGAATTGAGACAGGGAAATCTTCACGTGGACCCTCAAAATTGCTACCGCGCTCATCGCCACCCCAGTAGAGAAACACCTCCTTCATTGTAACGCCGCGCCAAAACTGCGCGCTTTGTTCGCGGAACGAGGGCAACAGCACGTCTTCGGGGAGCATGGCGCTGGCAGCGCCGACTCCGACGGCCTCCTGTCCGAGTGAGGAGGGAAACGTTCCAAGTCGTCCGGTGCGCTGTAGTGCAATCGCCTTTTCATCAAAGATTCGAGTCAGGACCATTGCGCGGTAAAGCGGTATGAGCGCCGCTGGATCATGGGCGAAATCTGGCAATTCCTCTTCTACTGAGCCGTCGACGGCAAGATATCGTGTGAAAGGGATCGAAAAGGCAGCTGCGACGTTTGAAGGATCATTTTGCGGAGGCATGTCAGGCTACCTCCTCGCTCACAAGACCGAGTTCCTTCGCCATCTGTTCGCGCATGACGTATTTCTGGACTTTTCCCGTCACAGTCATTGGGAAATCTTCGACGAAACAAACATAGTACGGGATCTTGAAGTGGGCGATCTTGTCCTTGCAATAGTCCCGAATTTCCTGCTCTTCAACACTTTCACCCTCACGCAGCTTGATCCAGGCGCAAACCTGTTCGCCATACTTCTCATCGGGCACGCCAAACACCTCAACCTCTTCGATCTTGGGATGAGTGTAGAGAAACTCCTCGATCTCACGTGGGAATATGTTCTCTCCGCCGCGGATCAGCATGTCCTTAATTCGTCCGACAATCTGACAATAACCCTCTTCGTCAAGGGTGGCGATGTCGCCGCTGGCGATCCAGTGGGCCTCGTCGATGGCCTTTTTCGTGCGTTCAGGATCGTTCCAGTAACCTAGCATTACGCAGTAGCCACGGGTCAGCAGTTCGCCCGGGGTTCCGCATGGAACAACCCGTCCTTCGTCATCCACAATCTTGATTTCAATGTGTGGCAGAACGCGACCTACCGTCGTCACTCTTCGCTCAACGGGATCGTCCACAGAAGTCTGGAAACTGAGCGGACCGGTTTCGGTCATTCCGTAAGCGATGGTGATTTCCGTCAGATGCATTTCGTCCATCACCCGTTTCATGAGTTCGACCGGACACGGTGCCCCTGCCATAATACCCGTCCGTAAACTTGAAAGGTCGAAAGTCTTGAATTCCGGGTCGTCAAGTTCGGCGAAAAACATAGTTGGCACGCCATGAAGCACCGTGCATTTCTCGCGGTCGAGCACTTGGAGAACCGCGTGGACATCAAACCCCGCCGAGGCGAACACCATGGTCGAGCCATGGGCAACGCAGAGCAGTGTACCGAGCACCATGCCAAAGCAATGATACATGGGTACCGGTATGCACACCCGGTCTTTGGGCCCCAGCTTCATTTGCAATCCCGAAAAGTAGGCATTGTTGACGATGTTATGGTGGGTGAGCGTCGAGGCCTTGGGCGCGCCGGTGGTGCCGCTCGTGAACTGGATGTTGATCGGATCGTCGAACTGCAACATCCCCTCAAGCTCATTGAGCCGAGCCTGATGCTCCTTCTTGGCCATGGTCGGGATGTGTTCAAAATTTAGGAAGCCAGGGCTCCTGCCGCGTCCGAGCCGAATCAGCCATTCAAGATCAGGCAGTTTTTTCGATTTGAGCGTCCCTGATTTCGACTTCCCGACCTCTGGCAGAAGTTCGCCCAACATGGCGATATAGTCAGAAGTCTTAAGCTGTTCTGCCGTAATCAATGCCCGACAGGTAACTTTCTCGAGGGCATACTCAAGTTCCGCCAAACGGTAGGCTGGATTAATGTTCACGAGGATCAAACCAGCCTTCGCCGTTGCGAACTGGGTAACCACCCATTCCCAGCAATTGGGCGCCCAGATGCCGACGCGATCGCCTGGCGCAAGCCCCAGCGCAATAAGGCCGGCCGCATAGGCGTCGACCTTTTTCTTAAGGTCGGCATAGCTCCATCGGACATTCTGATGTGCAACAATCAGCGCTTCATTCTCCGGGAAGCGCGCCACACAATCGTCAAAACACGCTCCAACGGTCTGCCCGAGCAGTGGCATCTGGTTTGCGCCGTGAACATAGCTGGCGGTTTGCGCTTGGGCCATTGGTGATCCTCCGCACCCCCCGATGCTCAGCGAAAACACTAGCCTGAAAAGTCGACTTGAATTTTGACACACGTCAAGCCAGCAGGATGCGTGTTACGTTATCCATCATCACGGCGATTGGAGAACTGGCTACTGCATGTGACCTGCGTTGGATCGATCGCGTTTTCAGTTAGGGCGGTCTTTGGGGAGACATTTATGAATGGCAGGAACCTTACGCTGATTGAAGTCTTCGGCTTCAAGATCAAGGTCAACATCACCTGGGTATTCATTGCCCTGTTACTCTCTTGGGCGCTAGCGCAAGGCTATTTCCCAGCTGTCTATGAAGGATTCACGAAGATCACCTATTGGTGGATGGGTGTCGTTGGCGTGATCGGTCTTTTCTTGTCGATACTGCTGCATGAGCTTGCCCATTCCATTGTGGCCCGTGCCTTTGGCATGGAGATCAAAGGCATCACACTTTGGTTGCTTGGCGGCGTCGCCGAAATGGCGGACGAGCCCCCTCATCCGAAAGCTGAATTTCTGATGGCGATAGCCGGACCAATTGTCAGTATTGTCCTTGGGTTGTTGTTTCTCACCGCTTCCACACTAACTGCCGGTAACGGATTGACCCCGCTTGGTGCGGTCCTGCGTTATCTGGGCATGGTCAATCTGATTCTTGCGGCCTTTAACATGATTCCTGCGTTCCCGCTTGATGGCGGGCGTGTGGCGCGAGCTGCCCTGTGGGCTTGGAAGGGCGACTACTACTGGGCGACAGCAGTGGCATCACGTATGGGCTCGATCTTCGGACTTACTCTGATGGCCTTCGGTGTTATCGCGGCGTTGGCCGGTGCCGGATTGGGCGCTCTGTGGTGGGTTATTCTTGGCATGTTTGTCCGTTTTGCGGCTGACGCTTCGCGATTCCAAATGCAGACAAGACAGGCGCTGACTGGCAAATCAGTCAGGGATTTCATGACATCTGATCCCATTACTGTTTCGCCGGATGTCATCGTCAGTGCTCTGATCGACGACTGGATTTACAGACACTCCTTTGAATTCTTTCCCGTGGTCGAAGAGGGTCGGCTCCTTGGTAGCGTGAGCTTGCGGGAGGTTAGGCAAATACCGCCTGAACGGAGGGCCACCGTCCGGGTCGGTGAGATTATGCTACCCCCCAACGCCCGAAAACACTATTGATGCAGGAGCCAGTGCCTCGGACGCACTCACCAAGATGCAGGGCGCCGGTAATAGCCTGTTGCTAGTCACTTTCGATAGCAGTCTTGTCGGCGTCATTGCCCTGAAGGACCTCATAAGAGTCATTGCAATCTCGTCGCAACTTACGTCCGCCTGAGGCGCATGTACCAGCCCCGTCGGGCCAGAAACAACGACCAAAAGCAGCCGTTGGCAGCTTCGGGAGGCTGGCCGGAGCGAACAACCAGGCCAAGCAGATGGCAATGACAGATCTGACCAAACATTCCGCCCTGCCGAAAAATCCGCACGCCGCAGCCCGCCAGAAGGTCCTCAACCAGCTTGGCGTTCATCCGGAAAAGGGGCTCGCAAGCGCCGAAGCCCGCACGCGCCTTGCTGCGTACGGTCGTAATGCACTGCGCACGCGCAAGAGCATCAGTTGGGTCCGCATTCTACTCAATCAGGTCGAGAGTCCGGTGGTCTTGCTTCTGGCGGCTGCAGCACTTGTCGCGTTCCTTTTCGGCGAATGGAAGGAAGCCATCGCGATTGCCATCGTTCTGGCAATCAACACGGCCATCGGCTTTACCACAGAACTGCGTGCGGTCCGGTCCATGGAGGCGCTGCGCAAGCTCGGCTCGCTTGCAACGCGAGTTCGGCGCGACGGACGCGTCATTGAGCTGCCCGCGGAAGATCTTGTCCCGGGAGATATCGTTATTCTTGAAGGTGGCGACATCGTCACTGCGGACCTCCGTCTGATTGAGGCCTCCAATATGGCAGCGGACGAGTCCACGCTCACTGGTGAATCCCTTGCCGTGAGCAAGCGCATTCGCCCAATTGCCGCCAATAAGCCACTCGCGGAGCGCACGTCGATGGTATTCAAGGGGACGTCCATCACCCGTGGCAGCGGATTGGGCGTGGTCGTCGCCACGGGTATGCATTCCGAGTTGGGTCATATTTCCAGTCTGGTAGAAGAGGCGCAGCCTGAGCACTCACCGCTTGAGCGGCAACTGGAACGACTCAGCGGCCATCTCATCGGTTTCACGCTAGCGGTCGTAACACTCATCGGCGTGTTGGGCGTTGCCGCAGGCAAGGATCTGTTCCTCATGATTGAAGCGGCGATCGCGCTTGCGGTCGCAGCAATTCCTGAAGGCTTGCCGATTGTCGCTACCATGGCGCTGGCGCGGGGCATGTGGCGCATGGCCCGGCGCAACGCCCTGATTGAGCGGCTTGCCGCGGTCGAGACACTCGGCGCTACGACGGTCATTTTCACGGATAAGACGGGCACTCTTACCGAGAACAGGATGGTACTGACCGAAATGTGGCTGCCGGACGCCCGCGTGAAGGTTCATACCAAGCCGCCCGGGTTTTCAATTGGCGACAGTCGGGTGGCCGTCCGCGCGGTGGCGCACCTCGATGACGCCTTGAATGCGTTGGTCTTGTGCAACAATGCGGAGTTGGCCAAGCGCGGCAAAAAAGGAACAGGCGACCCATTAGAAGTCGCTTTGCTGCTGGCGGGGCGTATCGCTCGCAAGGAGCACGGGACGCTGCTTCGCAAGTTTCCCAAAGTGCGGGAGGTTGCCTTCGACTCCGACTCCAAAATGATGGCGACCGTGCACCGCGCACAGGGGCGCTTCATCGTGTTCGTAAAAGGCGCGCCCGAAGCGGTGCTGGAACACGCGACCCATTCTGCTGGGCCGGATGGCGCGAAAAAACTCACCAAGCACCAGACCAGCTTGTGGCTTGAACGCACAGACATATTGGCGGCGCAAGGCATGCGCATTTTGGCAGTTGCAACGAAGCAAACCGCTAATGCAGATGAATCCGCATACAGCAACTTGGTATTTCTTGGGCTCCTGGCGCTGCACGATCCGCCGCGAACGGACGTGCCAAAGGCCATACAGAGCTGCCACGAGGCGGGCATTCGCGTTGTCATGATAACCGGAGATCACGCAGTGACTGCGCGCAATATCGCAGCCGTCATCGGCTTATCGGATCCGGATGCGAAAGTGATCGAAGGGCGTCGCTTGAAGCCACCGGCCCGTATGTCGAAAAGTGAGTTGCGCAAAATGCTTGCAGCAAACGTTTTCGCGCGGGTCACTCCGAGTCAGAAGCTCGATCTCATCTCCATCTATCAAAGTGAGGGGGAAATTGTCGCCATGACGGGCGATGGCGTGAATGATGCCCCAGCTCTCAAGAAAGCGGATATAGGCGTGGCCATGGGGCAGCGCGGAACGCAAGTGGCCCGCGAGGCCGCCGCCATGGTACTGCGCGACGACGCATTCAGCACCATCGTCGCCGCCATTCACGAAGGCCGCGTCATCTTCCGCAATATCCAGAATTTCGTCACCTATCTGCTGTCCTGTAATTTGAGCGAAATTCTAATTGTCGGATTGGCGATCCTTGCAGGCTTGCCGCTGCCGCTGCTGCCGTTGCAGATTCTGTTTCTGAATTTGGTGACGGACGTGTTCCCGGCGTTCGCACTGGGCATCGGCGAAGGCGACAAGAACGTCCTCCAACGCCGACCGCGCGACCCCAGGCGGCCAATCCTCACACCCCCCTTGTGGGGAGAGATCATCGGGCATGGCCTCAGTATCACGCTGGCTACTCTCGGTGCGCTGATTGTCGCGCGCTTGGTTTTGGGATTGCAGGGTGATGAGGCTGTCACCGTCTCATTTCTAACGCTGGCATTTGCGCAGCTTTGGCATGTTTTCAATATGCGCGATCCACGCGCGAGCATGCTGGTCAATGCGGTGACGCGCAATGGATATGTTTGGGGAGCGCTGGCGCTGTGCACGGCTATGATCGTGGCCGTGATCTATATTCCTCTCGCTTCGGATCTTCTGCACCTGCACCGTCCGGATGCTCACGTCTGGGGGCTTATTTTGGGCATGAGCTTTGCGCCGGTCGTCATAGGACAAATCGGCAAGGAGATAGCGTATGCGGTCCATTTACGGCGCTCGACGCGGAAATGAATTTAGGAGCGTTTGCCGCAGGAGCAGAAGCGGGCACTTGATGGCGCAAGCGAAGCGCAATGCTAAACGCCCTTTCTCGGCAATAGGTCCACCAATGCGTGCAACAACCAGACCGCACCTATGGCGTTCCACAAGCGCGGCAATGGCTTTGGGCGTCACCGCGCCAATTCTCTCGAAACGATGGCGTGTGCCGGCATCAATGACCGCACGCGCCTCGCTATAAAGCCGCTCAGTTTCTTCGCTCTCCTCGGCGGCAATGAGCAAGACCACTTCCTCGTCGCCCTCCTTGGAAATTTCTTCAGCCGTATCGACCAGCAGGGCTACGTCGCTTGCCGGATCGAGCACCGTCAGGATCGACCCCCTCGCACGTTGTGCCTCGCAACCGACCACCACAAGCCCCGGGATTGTGGAGGGATCATCCAAAAGCTCGGAGAACATGCCCGGCGTTGCCAACGCCAGCGGCTCGCCCACAGCAAGAATACCGGCATCCTGCATCATCTTGCTCAACGCCTCTTTTGTCCGCCCGCTGATCACCTCAAAGTGCGCGGGGATGCGTGTGTCCCGTGTCAACCGCTCAAATTCGCGTGCCATTGCAGCGGATGCGGCATCCATCTCCTTACGCACCACATCCAAAGACAACGACCGGCTGCGGCTTCCGGTGAGCGATATCTCACGCGCGAACGGCAATTCAGCGAGCGCCAGCAATTCTTCATGCTCCATGAACAGGCCACGCAGCTCGCCACGAAACGTGTACGCAACGCGAGTGGCGGCCTCCAGGATTAGTGGGCTGGCGGCGCCTCCACGCATGCTGAGCACTACCTTGCCTCGCAGGTCTGTTTGTGTTTTCCGCACGCGCTTCACGTGCTCTTCTCCTCCCGTTTTGCCTCATCGCGAGCGCCGAATTTGCGTCGCGCTTCGGCGAAGGCAATCAATCTGTCTTCGACACGACGATTGATCGTTTCTTTTGGGAACCGCTCGTCCGCACCACGTTCTCCCGCCGCGAGTCCGGTCATTATTTCAATGCCTTCGTCTATGGTGGCCACGGCGTAAACGTGGAAACGTTTACGCTTTACCGCCTCAACCACATCCTCGCGCAGCATCAAGTGCACAAGATTCGATTTGGGGATGATCACACCTTGATCACCCGTGAGTCCTCGCTCGTCGCAAATATCATAGAAACCTTCGATCTTTTCGTTGACGCCACCGATCGCCTGGACCTGGCCATGCTGGTTGACCGAACCGGTCACCGCGATCGACTGCTTCAGTGGCACATCGGCGAGGGCGGACAGCAGGGTATAGAGTTCGGCAGACGATGCACTGTCGCCTTCAACGCCACCATAGGATTGCTCAAACACCAGACTGGCGGAGAGCGAGAGTGGTACCTTTTGTGCGTAGCGGCCTTCAATAAAGCCACGCAGGATCATCACACCCTTGGAATGCAGCGGACCTCCGAGCTCGACCTCACGCTCGATGTCAACAAGGCGCCCGGTTCCCATGCGTACGCGTGCTGTGATCCGACTCGGTCGGCCAAAAGCGAATTTGCCCAGAGTCAGAACACTCAGCCCGTTGATCTGGCCAACATGGGACCCGCGGGTATCTACCAGCATTATGTAGCGGGTGATCGACTCCTTCGCCTTTTCCCGAAGTCGGTCCAGGCGGAAGATGTTTTCCTGAACAGCCCGCGCGACATCTTCCGCTTTGATCACTTTGTGACCGGCCTCACCAGCCCAGTAGTCGGCCTCGCACAGAATGTCAGCGACGGCCTCAACTCTCAGGGTCAGCTTTTCGGAGTCCGCCGCCAGTCGGGAGCTTTCATCGATAATGCGTGCAACTCCGCCTGCATTGACCGGCCGCAACTCATGCCGTGCGACGACCGAAGCGACGACGCGGGCAAAAATACCCGCATTCTCTTCCGTATGGTTCATGGTGTCGTCGAAGTCAGCCGCTACCTTGAACAGGCTCAGAAATTCGGGGTCCAAGGCGCCTAGCATATAGTAGAGCATGCGGTCGCCGAACAGCACGACCTTCAGGCGAAGTGGTATCGGGTCGGGCTCAAGCGACACGGTTGAGACGAGACTAAGGTGCTCACCCGGAGACTCGATCGTGATCTCTTGGGCCTTGAGCGCGCGCTTGAGTGCTTCCCAGGCAAAAGGCTGCAGCAGCACATTGCGAGCATCCAGGAGAAGATATCCGCCATTTGCCTTGTGCAACACGCCTGGCTTGATCAAAAGAAAGTCGGTTACCAAGGTTCCCATTTGCGAAAGGTGCTCGACCCTGCCGACCAGATTGCCGAGGGTGGGGTTGTCCTCTTTGAGGATCGGCGCGCCTTCCGCCTCGCCATCGCCAATAACCACGTTCACCATATAGCGGCGGAAACGGGCGTCTTGTTCGATCTCGACTGAACGGGTTCCAACACCCTCATTGTCCTGCGCGTCTGACAAAAAGAGAGCGACATTGGCAATGAGATCTTTCTGAACTATGTCGAGATGGTCGATGATGTCCGCTCGATCGCCGAATGCCGCCACAGCCTCGCTTAGCGCGACCCTGACGGTTACCTCTGCAAGTTCGTCATTGAGATCGCGGATGCGTTTGCGCCGCTCCTTCTCGAGACGCGGAACTTCCTTCAATATGGTTTCAAGTTGAGACTGCAGCGCTTCAATCTTATTCTGAATAGTGTGGCGTTCCGATTCCGGGAGCTCGTTAAACACCTCAGGCTTGATAACTTTGCCATCGGCTGCAGGAGCCATGGCAAAACCGAGTGGCGTCCGAAGTATTGCAATACTCTCCGCCTCGGCCTGCTTGTTCAGCGCTGCGAAAGCTTCTTCCTGGGAACCATGCGTCTGCTCATCGATCGCGCGGCGGCGGCTCTGATAATCCTCGCTCTCGAACATGGCAGGAATGGCGGAGCGTAATTCGTCGATCGCATCAATCATGGTTTGCGATAATTTGCCGGCGCGGCCACGTGGCAAGGATATCGCGCGGGGTTTGTGGGGGGCGTCGAAATTGTTGACGTAAATCCATTCTGCCGGGGGATCCTCCCGCGCGGCCTTCTCTTCGAGGAAACCGCGTACGGCCGTCGTCTTGCCTGCGCCTGGCGGACCAAGAACGAACAAATGGAAAGAAGGTTGAGCAATGTTGGCTCCGAACCGGAGGGCGGCGAGCGCACGCTCCTGACCAATCAACCCCGTCACGGGTTCCAGTTCTGCCGTTGACTTGAATCCAAGGGACGACGGGTCGGTGTGACGGCGCAGACGCTTTGAGGGCACCGAATGAACGTGTGGGTCGGATGAGACTAGTTTGGGTGTTTTGGACATACTACAGCACCATTTAGTCATTGCCGGGCAAAATACAGGACAACCACCGACCCTACATAGATCATCAGCACACACGCCGAATCAACGCCCATACGAAAAATCTGTGGTTTTCGTCTGACAAGCAGACCGACGACATAGATGGATGTGACGAGAATTCCCGATATTAGGGCCAGGATTTCGGGCTGGCCGGCTGTTTGCAGGATCGGGCCACTACGGTAAAGCATGTCGGCAGGCAACAGCAGCGCCAGCATTATCAGATTGCTTCCAAATATGTTGGAGATGGCCATGGTGAAAGCTCCGATGCGGGCAGCAGCTATGGTGGTACTGAGTTCGGGGAGCGACGTTGCGGCCGCTAGCACTGTGACTCCGACAAAACTCGATCCCAGTTGAGTTTGGACGGCAATGGTCGCCGCAGCCTCGACCAGCAGCACGCCACAAATCAGGATCACTATTGCGGCCAACCCCGAACGTACCAGCAGACTGTTCGTCGACAGACCACCGAATTTGTCATCAATGGCCAGATTGGGTGACGGGATCATTTCATCGGGCAGGTCCACGGGCAGCCAGTCCCCCTGCTCGTCATACAAACGCAGCATCCAAACCGATGTTGCATAAGCTGTCGCAAGGCATACGGTTCCCAGACCAATATTGAATGCAATCGGCTGCTCGCCCGCAACACAGACGGCCAATAGAATTGTCAGCAGGACTATAAGCAACGCGGCTTCCATTGCATGCGTCGGTTTCCGCGGATAACTCGTCAATGCTCCGCGAACAATGAGGGCATCGGTTACAGCAAGAATTGCGGTCTGCAGCGTGATTCCGCCAAACATGTTGTTCAGCACCAATGAAGCGCTGCCCTTGATGGCGGCTGTAAATGTCGTTGCAATTTCAGGCAGCTCGGTGGCGGTCGCCAGAAATACGAGCCCGATGAATGCCTTGCCGAGCTTGAGACGATCCGAGATCGTGTCAGCATACAACGCCAAGATGCTGCCCGCAAACCAGACACCAGCTGCGGCCGTGGCGAAGATGCCGATATTAATAGCAAGTGGCAATTGGCTCGATGGCATTTTTTTAGCACTTAGCGGACGCTTGGGAGGCGTGGTCCCGGCGTCCGCTCCTGACCCAAAGCGGACAGACCATCGTCGCAACTGCGGCGTCTTTCGCTGAACGGGCACGGACGCAGCCCAACCGACGCGTGAAAGCTAGGTCGGGTTTGCAGAAATCACTTACTTTCAACCTTCGTTTCCGGGAATCCGGAACGCATGTAGGCAACCATCTTCCATATCGACTCGCGATCGAGCGTATCCTTGAAAGCGGGCATGTCGGTGCCAAATTGCTTGCCGCCAACGGAAATCGTCCAAAGGAGATACTCGTCTACGGCCATCGGACGTTGGATCATGAAGGAGAGCAATGCTGGCGAAGGCGATAGTGATTTGCCCGCGTCACCGTCACCCATACCCTTTTTTCCATGGCAAGAAGAGCAGTGTTTGGCGTAAATAACACCTCCTTCCGCAATGGTTACAGCTGTTGATTTCGTCGTTGATCGCGTGCCTTGATACGCCGCAGGAATTCCAGCATGCATGTAGGTCCAGTGCCGCTGCATGCGCGCGCGCATTTCGGGAAGCATACTGCGCGGGCCCCACATGGGCCGCTGCATCCTGCCCGGCTGCCAAAAGTCAGGACCGCGGGCGGAACCTGGCCCGCCTTGCGCCTGCACATTATGACCGCTAAGGCAGATTGAGCCGAGGGTCAAAAAGCTCGCTAGACCTAGAATGCGCCCAAGGCCGGAACCGATAAAAAATACAAAAGGCGGCATGACGCTCCTTGCTATGCCCAATTGATACTAACAGCCTGCCGGTCTGTCCGCACGTCTCAG
>DEIT01000136.1:0-4894 GCA_002352635.1 Hyphomicrobiaceae bacterium UBA2767
CTCTGGTGATACGGCGCGAAAATTGAACCTTCGCCTCGTTGCCGCCGAATTGAAGACAGTCCAATCGCCCATCATCGGCACGGGGACAATTTTTGCCCAAAAGACAAGCAAAATCGGGCCTCTCGTCGAAGGGCCGGTTGTCCGGATTCACGTCAATGTCGGGGATCACGTAAAAAAGGATGAGCCGCTGTTCGAGATTCGTCCGGACAATTATCGCTTCATATTTAACGAATACAAGGCCCTTCTGTCCGAGGCCGAGGCGCGTGTCAGAGATGCCGAACCGGCCTTTGAGCGCGCACAGAAACTCATGGAACGCAAGAATATATCCCAGGCGCGGCTGGACAAGGCCCACAGCGCCCTTGCCCTCGTGCGCGCCAAGATCGAATTCGCCAAGGTCCGCACGGAGCGGGCAAAAAAGGACCTTGAAGATACGCTCGTGCATGCCCCCTTCGACGGCGTTGTCACCTTCCGCTATGTGGACGAAGGCGTCTATCTGTCGAACCGCGTACCCGGCGGGAACAGCGCCGTCATCGAGTTGCAGAAGATCGACATTGTCACGGCCATCATACAAGTCCCGTCGCGTGAACTTGAAAAACTGTATGTGGGCGCGCCTGTAAAGCTTGTGATCGACGGTATCAGTAATCCGGTCGAGGCAAAGATCACCATCATCAACGACAAGGTCGATGTCGCGACGCGCACCGTGGAGGTTCGTATTGTGATCAAGAATTCCGGATATGCCATCAAGCCGGGGCTCTTCATCCGCGCCGAGATTTTGCCAAAAAGCCGCAAGGCCCTCATCATCCCGCGCCATGCCGTTCAAGGCCCCCGGGGGAGCCGTTATGTCTTTGTCCTGAGCGATGGAAAAGCCGCCCGAATGAATGTACGCACGGTCGACCACGATGCGACGCATGTTGAAATCATCTCGGGATTAACCGGAACGAAGCGCGTTCTGTCGGGTCCGGACCTGCCAGGCCTGATCGACGGCCTTGTGGTTGGTGAGGTTCCAGATGTGGCTGGTTGACGTCTCAATCCGGCGGCCTGTCTTCGCCGTCATGATCATCGGTGCGCTCGTCGTGCTCGGCTATATCTCCATCGGCCGTCTCGGTATTGATCTCTTCCCCAATGTAGAGTTTCCCTACGTTTCGGTGTCAACGACACTTGAGGGCGCTAGCCCGGACACCATTGAGACCGTGGTGACCGATATCGTCGAGGAAAACGTCAACACCATATCGGGCATCAAGCAGATGAAGTCCGTCAGCGCGGAAGGCCTTTCACAGGTCTTCATAGAGTTCGAGCTCTCCGAAGATGTGAACGTCAAGGCGCAGGATGTGCGCGACAAGACGGCGCTCGCAAGGCGCGATCTTCCCGATGATATTGAACCGCCAATTGTCGAAAAGCTCGACCCGGATGCCGCGCCAATTCTCTCCATCATGATCGCTGGTGAAATTCCCATCGGCGAGATTACGACGTTCGCCGATGAGATCGCCAAGGAGACATTGCAGAGATTGCCCGGTGTCGGTTCGGTATCTCTCGTCGGCGGGCGCAAGCGCGAAATCCGCCTGTGGCTCGATGCCGGGAAGATGCGTTCCTATGGCGTCACCGCCGACGATATTGTGCGGGCGGTGCGCACCGAGCATACGGAAATCCCCGGCGGACGGCTGGAAGTGGGTTCCGGCGCCCGCGAGTTCGGCGTCAAAACCAAGGCCGAGGCAAAAATACCGGCGGAGTTTGCCGCGCTCGTCGTTGCCTACCGGCCAAACGGCGCGGCCACGCGGATCGGCGATGTGGCGCGTGTCGAGGATGGACTGGAGGATGAAAGGTCCTACGCGCAACTGAACGGAAGGCCGGGTGTCTCGCTAGAAGTTCGCAGGCAGTCAGGCCGCAATACGGTCGAGGTTGCGCGCCTCGTGAAAGCTCAAGTTGAGCATCTCAGGACGCTCGCGCCAAAGGGCGTCGAGATCGTCGTTGCGCGCGATGTTTCGCGATTCATCGAATCCTCGATCAATGATGTCAGTCATGAGATTCAGGCCGCCATGGCTCTGGTCGTGATGATCACGTTCTTCTTTCTGCTCAGTTGGCGGGCAACACTGATCGTGGCCATCGCCATTCCGACATCGCTGGTCTCGACCTTCTTCGTCTTCGGAATTTTCGATTTCACCATCAACCTGCTGACGCTGCTCGCCCTGACCGTGTCCATAGGCCTTCTGGTCGATGACGCCATCGTCGTCATCGAGGCCATTCAGCATGATATCGACGCGGGGAAACCGCCGATGAAGGCGGCCGCCGAGGGCACCAAACGTGTCGGTCTGGCGGTGTTGGCGGGAACATTCGCCACACTGGCCGTCTTCGTTCCCATTGCATTCATGGAAGGCATCGTCGGCCAGTTCTTTTTTCAATATGGCCTGACAATTGTCTTTGCCGTCTCCATTTCGCTGCTGGTGGCGCTGACGCTCACGCCGATGCTGTCTTCCCGGTTTCTCTACAAGGTGGAAAGCCATTGGCTGCCATTTCGGGTTATCGAAGCCTTTCATCAGGGACTGGAGAAGGCATACCGCCATGCTATCAAATACGCGGTGCGATGGAGTTTACCCGTTCTGATTTTGGCAGTCGGGTCCGTCATTGTCGGTATCGGCTTTGCCAAACAGGTGCCGAAGGGTTTTACGGCCAAGGCGGACCGCAGCGAGTTTCAAGGTGAAATTGAGCTTCCCCTGGGCTTTGGCGTCGGTGAAGCGAAAAAAGCGGCGCAGCGTGTTCAGGCCGCTTTTAAGAAGAATGAGCATATCAGGGATATATTTGTAACCGTAGGCGCCGACAGCCGGGCCAAGGCAAACAGGCTTGCTATCTATGCGACCATCACACCAAAGCAGCAGCGTACAATAGAACAGTTCGTGATCATGGACGATGCCCGCAAGGCGATGGCCCGGGCCGTCCCGAACGCCACGAAGATGACCGTCACGGAGGTTCCGTGGATTTCCGGCGGCGGCCTCTCAAATCTCGATGTGGAGTTCGTTTTGCGTGGCTCTGATCTCCACCCTATGCAAATTTATACTGATGACCTGATCGCGGAAATGCGCGCGTCCGATCTGTTCGTCGACGTCCGATCGAGCTACGAGGGCGGGAGACCTGAGCTGGAAATTCAATTCGACCGCACACGGGCGGGAGATCTCGGTATTTCCGCGCATTCGCTGGCAACGACGGCGCGCGCCGTCATCGGCGGGGTCGATGCCGGGAGCTTCGAGGACAAGGGCAAACGCTATGACGTGCGCGTGCGCCTTGAAGAAACTCAGCGCCAAACGCCCCATCAGTTGAAGCTGATACAAATCCGCGCCTCTGACGGCCGTCTTATCGACCTTGCAAGTGTTGCCGATATCAATTTCAGCTCCGGTCCAGCGCAAATCGACCGGCAGGACCGGGCGCGTAAAATCTCAGTTCTTGCCAATGCCGCCCCGGGCGTGGCGCTCGGCACGGCGACCGTAAAGCTCGAAGAACTGATTGCCAAACGCAAACTCCCCGAAGGCGTGACGACCACATTCGAGGGAAAGGTGCGGCGCATGAAGGAAGTGGGCACATCCATTGGCGCGGCCTTCGTGCTGGCCATGATCGCGCTCTATATCGTGCTGGCCAGCCAGTTCAACAGCTTCGTGCAGCCGCTCATCATCATGCTCACCGCGCCCTTGAGCTTCTCTGGCGCGTTTGCCGCCATGTACTATGGCGGGTTTGTCATGTCGCTGTTCGCCCAGATTGGCCTGTTGGCGCTCATGGGCATTGTCATGAAGAACGGCATTCTCCTCATTGATCGCGCTAACCAGCTCACCGCCGAGGGTATGAGCCCGCGCGAGGCCATCATCAATGCCGGGCCGGAGCGGCTGCGCCCTGTTCTGATGACCGCCGTTTCTGCTATTTTCGGCATGATCCCCGTCCTGATCGCGACATCCGACGGAGCCGAATGGCGCAACGTCATGGGCGCTATCATCATCGGAGGATTGGCATCTTCGACCCTGCTCACCCTGCTCGTCGTTCCCGCCGCTTACAGCCTCGTCGCAAATATTGGTAGTTCGCTGGCGAGACTGTTCGGCTGGTTTTCAAAAGGAAACTCCAGGCGACAAAGGAAAAAGCCGGCCAAGCGACAAGGGAAAGGGCTGGCTCCCGGGGAATAGAAAGATGAATGAAATCGCTGCGTGCGGGAAAAGAGGATGATGCAATGACAAAACCAAGTATCGGCATCGCGCTTGGCAGTGGTGCCGCACGTGGATGGTCGCATGTCGGTGTCCTCCAGGCTCTCGCCGAACAAGGTATCGAGCCCGACATTGTTTGCGGTTGTTCCATGGGCGCGCTGGTCGGAGCTGCCTATGTCGCTGGAGAACTGGACACTCTCGATAAGCGGGCACGCTCGATGAACTGGCGGGAGATCGTGCGCTTTCTTGATATAGATCTAACGAATGGCGGCCTCATTGAGGGCAAGCGCATCATGAGCTTCATGAAAACGCTTAAGGAAGATGCCCCTATCGAGAGTTTCGAAATACCGTTTGCGGCCATTGCAACTGATCTTTTAACGGGGCGGGAAATCTGGCTGCAACAGGGCTCGATTGTTGATGCCGTGCGTGCTTCGATGGCTATGCCTGGTCTATTCAGCCCGGTGAAACTAAACGGCAAGTGGTTGCTTGATGGCGCCTTGGTCAATCCGGTTCCGGTCTCCGCCTGCCGTGCCCTGGGAGCGGATATCATTATTGCCGTCAATCTCAACGGTGGCCTTGTCGGCAAGCATACTCATCCCTCACTGGCGGAAAAGATGCAGGAGAATACCACATCAACCGGCATGGATATTCTCGATGGGTTATTCAAAGAGGTTCCCTCAAGCATCAGCAAAAGTCTCAAAAAAATTGTCCCCGATCTA
>DEIT01000136.1:5064-6324 GCA_002352635.1 Hyphomicrobiaceae bacterium UBA2767
CAAGTAAAATATAGCGTCCAAATCATATTCGATACTCATTGGGGGTACGGACGGGTCGTCAGGCCGACCTTTTTCCCGGATGTAAACAGGTTTAACCCGGATGACGCCGGTGAAGGGCATAGAGTTTGAATGTCCCGTCAGGTCCGTTCTTTTTGTGATAGTAGATCAGTTTGCCGTTATCGGTCAGGGCCGGTGCTTCGGAAAAACCCGTAATGGTTCTGATCACTTCGGGTCTGCCAAACGGGCTGTTTTTATCCGGCCTTGCGGCACGCAGACTTTCAAGCCTTATAGCCCCGCCCTTCCTGACCATGCGAGTGTAGAGAATCTCCTTCTCGTCACTGGATATTGATGCCGCGTAAACGACCTTGTCCTTGTTGATGTGCTTAAAAATTTTGGCTGAATCATCCTGGGCGATAAATCGGTTGCCGATCTTTTTCGCATAAAAAAAGTACGACTTGGTGGGCGGGGCGCCATCACCAAACCACGTCTGGGTTGAATATAGCGTCTGGCCATCCGCGGATATCTCGATATCCATATTCAGCCAACCGGGTTTGCCGAGGGAAAGTTCAGGAACCGGGCTGATGTTTTTAATCGCGCCGCCGACAAACTTTCCACGATAGACCGATACCAGGTTGCCTGGCTTATACGCATGAGTCGAGACGTAGTAGAAATTGCCGTTATTATCCATGGTTGGCACGCCATCCACGGCTTTTGTGTTGATGTTCCTGACTTCACCTTTGTAGCGAAATGTATAATCATCGATCCGCTCTGCGTAATAGATATCCTTTTCCGTGCCGGCGCTATGATTGCTGTTAAAGAACATATACCTGCCATCACGTGAAATGAATGGCTCCATGGCATCGCCATCATAGCCAAGTATCCGAACTTCAATATTCCTTGAGAATGCATCCTTGGATGAAACGCTCCTCCCTTTGTCAAAAAAGGCCAGGATTTCATCCAGCAGCTCGTCTGCCTGTCTCAACCGGCCTGAATCGCCGAGTATCTTGGCCTTTTTCATCTTGGGGATGATTTCTGCCACGTCGCGGCCTTCGGACGCCTGCTTCTTAAACATGGCAAGGGCCTTCTCTGCCTTGGCTTTCAAGACATGCGGATTGATGTTTTTTGCTCCGGCATCGAGCGGGAACAACAAACCAAGAACTAACACCACGCAGCTGAGGATCGCACACCGGTTCATCACTTTTCCTCCAGTGAATATGAACTTTAGCAGGTGCAATCTGGCGATAGTGAGACTGACCGGCT
>DEIT01000136.1:6377-7340 GCA_002352635.1 Hyphomicrobiaceae bacterium UBA2767
CGATGGAGACATTGGCAGCATGATTCTTTTGCCTGTTGTCGGAGCAGGGAATGGATACCACTGCTCAAGGGCTGTCCCAACGGAGCGTTTGAATGTGCGGTACCCTTATCATGAAACACTTGCGCGAAAGCGGATGAGAGCAGCTAAAAGAAAGACGGCTCCGAGTGCCGCAACAGCCGCAAATGACGGCCAGACAATATCGAAGCCCGCGCCTCGAAAGAGGATCGCTTGCGCGAAGCTCACATAGTGGCGGGACGCAAACAAGAGTGTGATCTGTTGCAAGATTTCTGGCTGGCTTTCAATCGGAGTCATGCTACCTGAGAGAATATTCATGGGCAGCACGATCAGAATGACCAGTAGACCGAGTTGAGGCATGGAGCGGGCGAAAGTTCCAATAAAGATGCCCATCGAGGCAGCAAAAAAAAGATAGATGGCACTTCCGATCAAGAACAGTCCGATCGATCCCGCGATCGGGACTGCAAGGAATCCTTGAACCATCACCTTTAGGGAAATGCCGACAGCGATCAGGATTACTACGGCATTCGGCCAGATTTTCGCGGCCATGATCTCCAGGGGCGTGAGTGGCATCACCAAAAGATGACCCATTGTGCCGTGCTCGCGTTCGCGAATAATCGCGGCGGCGGTGAGGACAATGGTGAGGATGGTGACCATGTCAATGACCGTCAATATGCTCGCAAACCAACGTGGATTGAGATTCGGGTTGAACGCCACGCGAGCCTTCAGTCGCACCGGCTCGGTTACGGCCCGGCCCCTATCCCCCGTGAATCGCCTGATTTCGTCGGTTAGAATGTTGCGAATATAGTTCGCGCCGATACCGGCCTGCATCACGGCCGTGGCGTCGATATTCACCTGGATGGTCGGTTGGTGGCCGGCGAGAAGGTCGGCCTCGAATTCGTTCGGGATGACCAAAACGAAAGTAAACCGGGCGCTGTCCATGCCGGG
>DEIT01000136.1:7393-11513 GCA_002352635.1 Hyphomicrobiaceae bacterium UBA2767
CGGCCCGATAGCTGCGAGCGGTCCTCGTCGACGACGCCAATCTGTGCATTGTGCACCTCGTGGGTGATTCCCGTCGCCCGGCTGTAGACCGCAAGCGAAAAGGCGTAGACAATGAGGAAGACGAGCACTGGATCGCGGCGCAGGCTCCAAAGCTCCTTCCAACCCAGCCAGAATATGTTGCTCAGGCGCTCCCAAATCATCGGTCCTGCTCCGGCAAGAGAACGATGCTTAATCCAACGATGACCGGCACGAACAGCGCAAGAACCAATAGATTCGGCACAGCGTCGGCGAAGCTCAACGCTTTCGTAAATACGCCGACGGACGTCTTGATGAAATAGCTCGTCGGCCAAAGTTCACCCACGATCCTGCCGGGCCCCTCGAGGGAGGCCACGGGCTGCATAAGCCCTGAGAAATGGATTGTGGGTGTCATGGTCAGGATCGCCGCCGAGACAAGCGCGGCGATCTGTGTCCTCGTGAAGGTCGAGACAAGCAGTCCGAATCCGGTCGTGACTGTCACGTAAAGCAACGCCGCGAGGGCGAGGGCAAGGAAGCTGCCCTTGACCGGAACGCCAAAGACTGCGACGGCCATCGCCACCAGCAGGAGGAAATTGAGAAAGCTGACAACGATGTAGGGCAGCTGTTTGCCGAGAAGGAACTCAAACGCGGTCGTCGGGGTGACGTAGAAATTGGTGATCGAGCCAAGTTCCTTTTCTCTCACGACGCCAACGGCGGTGAGCAGCGAGGGGATAAAAATAAGCAATATGGCGGTGACGCCCGGTACCATCGCGTAGATGCTTTCGAAGGCCTGGTTGTAGCGAAATCTGGTCTCAATAGTGGCAGCGAGAAATGCCGGAACTTCGCCGAACTGGCGCCGATAAAGGTCAACCAAGTAACTGGCGTGAAGACCTTGCATGTAACCGCGGACGGTTTCGGCGCGGAACGGCATTGCTCCATCGATCCAAACAGACACCTCGGGGGACCGTCCGCGCTGCAAATTGCGGCCGAATCCCTCCGGGATTTCGATACCAAGAACGATACTGTTCTCTTTCAGCCTTCTTTCGAGTTCCTTGCTGTTCCCAAGCGGGGGTCGCGTTAGAAAGTATCGCGATCCTGCAAGGTTCTCCAGGTAGGTGCGGCTTTGCGGGGTTTGGTCCCTGTCCAGGGCGGCGTAAGCTATATCCTCCACATCGAGCGAGATGCCGTAACCGAAGATCAGCATGAGAATGGCTGTGCCGAGGATGGCGAACGAGAGCCGGATGGGATCGCGCAGCAACTCCATCGTCTCACGCAAGCTGTAAGCAAAAAGACGCTGGAAGCTGAGGTGGCTCGGGGCCGTTTGGCGGGAGGGCGCCGTTTCGGCTCCGGCGAGGGCGCGCCCGGGCGGTTTTGGACCGCCGGCTGCGGCATGCGCCTGGGTATCCTTCTCGATATAGCGGATGAAGGCGGTCTCGAGATCGTCTGCGCTCTGGGCCGCGGCAAGCTCGCCAGGCTTGCCGATGCCGAGCACCCGGCCCTCGTTCATGAGCGCCACGCGGTCGCAGCGCGCCGCTTCGCCCATGAAATGGGTGGAGACGAGAATCGTAATGCCCTGGTTCCGGGAAAGGCCGGCCAGTATTTCCCAGAACCGTTCTCGCGCCACGGGATCGACGCCGGATGTCGGCTCATCGAGAATCAGTAGCTCGGGCTCGTGGATGACGGCAACGGCCAGGGAAAGCCGCTGCAGGACGCCGAGCGGGAGCTTGTGCGCTAGCTGGTCCATATGGTCGCCAAGATCGAAGCTTGCGGCGAGTTCCGCCAACCTCCCTTCGATACCGCCGGGGGCAATATGGAACAGGCGGGCATGAAGCGTAAGATTTTGACGGACGGAAAGCTCGGTGTAGAGCGAAAAGCCCTGGCTCATATATCCGATCCGGCTGCGGAGCCGGCGGTCTCCCGGCTTCAACGCCTTGCCGAACAGCCGCCACGTGCCCTCGCTCGGGGGCAGTAACCCCGTGAGCATCTTTATCGTCGTCGTCTTGCCGCTTCCGTTCGGTCCGATGAAGCCGTAGATCTCGCCTTCATCGATTGAGAAGCTCGCATGGTCAACCGCTGTAAACGCGCCGAAGCGCCGCGTGAGCCCCTCGGCGGATATGGCCGGGACACCCGCTGTCTTCGTAAGGGGCGGGATCACGACCTGCCTGTATCCGGCGCGCTGCTCCTCGGGCAGGAGCGCGACGAACGCCTCTTCCAAACTCTTCGTGCCGGTTTTCGCCTTCACCAGTTGCGGCGATCCGGTTGCCAGCACCTGACCATCATTCAATGCGACCAGATTGTCGAAGCGCTCGGCTTCTTCCATGTAAGCCGTCGCCACGAGAACGGAGATGTCTTCACGCGCCGAACGCAACTCATCGATCAACGTCCAGAACTGGCGGCGCGACAAGGGATCGACACCCGTCGTCGGCTCGTCGAGGATCAGCAGATCCGGATCGTGAATTAGCGCACAACAGAGCCCAAGCTTCTGTTTCATCCCGCCGGACAGTTTGCCTACGGGGCGGGCCGCAAAGGGCGTAAGCCCCGTGGCATCCAGAAGCCTCGCAATCTTTTCCTTGCGCTGGCGGCGGGAAAGGCCGTGGAGCCGTCCGAAGAACTCCAGATTCTCCTGTATCGACAGGCTCATATAGAGATTCTTCCCCAGCCCTTGGGGCATATAGGAAATGCGTGGGCTCACCAGTCTCCGGGACCGCCGGTCGCTCATGTCCTGTCCGAGAGTTTCCACTTTGCCCGTCTGGACTCTGCGCGCACCTGAGATGAGTCCCAGTAGCGTGGATTTGCCGGCACTATCGGGGCCGATCAGCCCGATGAGCTTCCCCACCGGCAGGTCAAGCGACACCCTCGAGAGTGCCTGAGTCGTTCCATATTGATGGATGACATTCTCAACTTTGACCACGCTTGCCATTTCAGCTGGTCACGAACCTTCAGCCGTCGGAAGTTTGACTGCCAGATTCTCCGGCCAAGATACCTCTGCCCCAAGTGCGACAAAGGCCTCGCCAGGAAGTCCCGTTTTGACGGCCTGAACATAACGCTTGAGTAAATCCGGGTTGATCTTGACCTTGACCCGAAACATCAGGCGTTCGCGCTCGGTGCGTGTTTCGACTTCCTTTGGCGTAAACTGGGCCTGTGGATCAACGAAAGACACAATGGCCGGTATCACATATTGAGGCGCGGCATCGAGAATGATCCGCGCGTCGGACCCAACGAAGAGCCGGCCCACCTGCATGGTTGGCAGAAAAATCGTCATGTAGACGTCCGTCAGATCGAGAAGGGTGACAATACGCCCGCCGGCAGGGGCGACCTCGCCCGGCTCCAAAAGACGGTATTGGATGCGGCCCGACCGTGGCGCCTTGATGACGAAATCGTCGATCTGCGTGCGGATCCGCCGAACCTCGGCCTCCGCCGTCTCGACGGAACGCTCCGCCCGCGCCAGACTCGCATTTGCGCCCTCGAGCGCGGCCTTTGCTGCGTCATGTTCCGCTTGCCGTTGGTCCACGCGCTCCTTGGCGACGTGTCCCTTCTCATAGAGGGTCAGCGCGCGTTTCAGTCCGGCTTGGGCCAAAGCCAATTCCGCCTTGCGCTGTGCAATGACGGCGCGAGCCTCCCACACCGACTGTTTGGCTTGTTCAGTGCGCCCTTCGGCACTGGCCAGCGAAGCCTCAAGCTCCGAGCTATCCAGTCGGGCAAGGACCTGACCAGCTTTGACTGCGTCTCCCTCCTCGACGTCGACGGAGACGACGCGGCCTGCCCTCTTACTGGCCACATGGACCTCTTCGGCCTCAATTCTGCCGTTGCCGGAGGCGATGTTTTCGGGAAGGCGTGCGGCATTGTGATTTAGCCACACGTAATATCCCACAGCGGCAATCACGATCCCGACGGCGGCTGCGACAACTTTGGGAAGATATTGTTTCATTTCACCAAGTGTCGAAGTGTTACAAGGGTGATCTAGATTAATATGGTTGGGGCCGGCATTGAAAGGATTCCACAGAGGATGAAACAATCCACCATATGCACCGCGTCAGCGCAAGTTGGACTGGTTTGTCCGACATTGCCGTCCAAAGATGGGAAGCAGTTCAAGGTCATGTCTTTT
>DEIT01000021.1 GCA_002352635.1 Hyphomicrobiaceae bacterium UBA2767
AAGGCGCTCGCGGAACATGACAAGCCCAGGGCCGTAGAACACATGTTCAACAGGCTCTTATGGCTGAAGCTTCACACGATCATGCAGCGGCTCGATCCCCCCGCCGAACACGACGATACGGTTGAGCACATGCTTACCCGGGCCCATGAGGCCGGAGACACGGAAGCCCAGGACCTCATGACGGATACCGGCCGGGAAAAAGTGCGGCAGGAAGCTGAGGTTTTCGTGGACAAGCTGCTCGCCGAGGACGATGACGGCATGCCTCAAGAGAGCGGCGAAAGCCCCGCTTGAAGCGAGTGTTTACTTGCCCTGTCGGCTATCGGCTTTCTTGGATGCGCTAACGTTTCGCTGCATGAGCGTGAGTTGAGGACAGGTTTTTCACTCCGTCATTCCGGCGAAAGCCGGAATCCAGTTGTAGCTTCGCCACGTTTTGCACTGGTTCCCGGATCCCGTGACACGCGTTCCGCGTCCACTGTCCGGGATGACGATTCCTTTGTTCGTCCTACCGCTTCGCTGCTTGAAGACGGGTAACTAACGAACCCGCTTTGCGCCGCGGCGATGGGCAACCTTGGTGCGGCAGCCGCGTTTCCTGTAGGGCAGGGCCGCGTAATGGTGCGGACCCATTGCACCGCGCAGCCGCGTTGGCCGATAGGTGATGCTGCTGGCAAGCACGAAGCCATTGGCTGTCGATACAGCCATGGAAATGGGCATCGGCACATAGGTCCGGCACTTGAAACCCGTCGCGTCGGCTTGCGTTGGTGTGGCCAGGAGTACACCGGCGATCGCCGCTCCTATGAAGAACGATCTCATGACACTTACCCCCCTTTTCACTGGTGCTGTGCAAAGCAGGGCTCAAAGGCGTGCGCCTTGGCCAGGACGGTTCAGGCTGCTTTGCGAGATATTGAGCCTACAGACAAGGCGGGGCGCCACCAAGCAAAGACCGCGTTTTCACGCGAAGTTGTGCAAACCGCTGTTGCCTGCACGCAACATGAACCGGTGAAGGAAGCGAGCTTAGAGAGGTGAGGGGAAAGAGGAGGAGGCAAGGGTGGCCCCGGCACGTGTTCGCACCGGGGCATTCTCTTGTATCAGAAGTGCTCCCCGTCGGGGGTGGCAAGGGACGGATGTGGCTGGAACAGGCTCGCCAGCAGCATGATGCGGGTGGCGACGGGTGGAGGACTTGGGATTACCGGTGCCTGTTCGAGATGTTCAAGATGGCGCGTACGGCTGTCCTCAACGAATGCCTCCCACCATTGCGCCCATGGGTTTCGGGACGGGGCGATATGCTGTTCTGCGTATGTCATGTCTTCTCTCCCTCGATGGCGGGCAGCCGGAAGGGTTGCGCCTGCGGCGTGCCCGAAAAGGTTAGCGAAATGCTGGATCTCGTCTGAAGCGGGAGGAAACTGTCGACGGCATCGGGCCGCTTTGCCAGCAGTGCGACAATCATGATCAGTGCCTCTGTGTGTTTCACGGAAATAATCCCCCGCGCAACGCTTCAACCGCCCAACCGGAGCCTTGCGTAGGAACCGCGATTGGAATGTCTGAGGCTTTCCCCGTGCGCATGAGTGGGCGCGCGAACCCGTACGTTCCGGTGTTGTTTTTTTAGTTGCGCTACTGCTTCTTTTTTTCTGTCCTACCGCCTGTCGGCTACTTGAGGACGGGTTTGAGCGCTTGTTTCTTGCCCTATCGCCTGTCGGCTGCATGAGGGCTTGTCTTTTTAAGTTGCGCTATCGCCAATCGGCTACATGAGCGCATGTTTCTTGTCCTATCGGCTATCGCCTGTTTGAGGACTTGGTGACCCTGGCTTATGGCGCCGGGCCGTATCGGGGTTGTTGTAATTGCGATCCCATGAGTGTCCCCCTTCACCTCATGGGTAGCATTAAGGTTACCGTAACCATTGCAATTGGACCAGCAAAGCCGTGCGCTTTGGTTAACGCGGGTGGGTGAGGGCGGGGATTCAGCGTTCCGGATAGAGTTCCTTCACAAAGTCCCAGGCTTTGTTAATGGGTTCGACCTGTTGCTCGATCCGCTGCATTCCCAAGTAGGATGAGTAGGGCTCGCCAATCGGATTGGTCGGCTCAATTGGCACACTGGGGCTCATACCGAGGTTGAGTCCAACAGAACTTGCCAGACAGCCGCGAACAAAAAGTTTCAAATATTTTTCCGGAAAGTTTTCTGTCCAACGCACGAAGTTGTCGTCGGGCCACATTCGCCGGTAGTAGCCGACAAACGAGGGGTGCTGACCCGAGTTCAACCGCCGATAGGCAAACTGTCGATACCCCTCGATACCGTACGTTTCGGCAAGCTTTCCTCCTCGACGGTAGATGTAAGAAAGGCGGTATGGCGAGAATACGCAAAGTGCCTTCCCAACTTGCCCATTGTTTTCTGAGAGAAGTTGAATCGTCTGGTCAGGAATGAAGGATATTTGGTTCGCAGGTAGTGTTTTCTCGCTGGGGACTAACATCTTCATGTGGTTCGACCACGTGCGAGGAGGGTCCCCCGGCGCAAATGGCTTTTCCTCAGGATATCTATATTGTCTGTCAACATTGCCGATAAGGATGACCAATTCCCCGAGGTTGATGGTTAGGCGATCCGACATATGGCGGAAATGCTGGAATCCGGCGTCGGGAACGACATCTGTTTCTGTCGAGAAACCCGCCTGTTTTAGAGCTTCGATCTCTTCATCCAAAATCTTGTCGACGAGAGCTTGCGCATCCTTACGGCCGTAGCCCGGTTTGAACGGCGCCATGTATTCTGTCAGCACATCCACCAAGATGTCGGTGTTCAGAACGCGCACGCGCAGCTTCCGGTCAGGACGGCGCAGCGTCACGCGCTTGCCCTTGTTCGCGGTCGGCCAGGTCAGGACCTTGGGTTTGTCGACGGGATAGATTTTGATTGGCGATGGGCTGCCGGGATCGGCTGCGAAGGTAGCCGTTCCAAAGACCGAAAGGGCGGCCATCGCGACCGTCAACGCGACGCAGATCACAACTCTTGGTAAATACAGATTAATCATGATCAGAGCAACTACAGGTTGTAGATAATATTCCGCATATATAAAGTAGATATGTGTGAGGAATATACATCGCGCAGATTAAATATTTGAAAAAACCTTTCCGGTACAAGTATTGGGGTTAACGCGCGGCCACGCATTGGGCCGGGCAGTGTTTCGGGAGGTGCGCATGGTTTGCGTTGTGGTTCTTGTTTTGCGCGTGCCCTTCCTCAACAACCGGGTGAATGAATGAATTGGCTCCTGAACCTCTTCACCACATTTGACGGCCGCATTTCGCGCAGGGACTGGTGGATCGGGATTCTGATAATCTCTGCTGTCTCAATGACCGGTCAGTGGATTATGGATCCATCCTCCTTCGAGCTGAGAGAGGACCCCGCCGCCCGGCCATCGCCCGTTCAGATCTTGTGGAGCATAATCGCGTTCATTCCATCGCTGGTGATCACATTCAAACGGCTGAACGATCGCGATCAGCCCCGGCTGCTTGGCTACCTGTTTGTCGTTGTTTATGTGGCGTGCGCGATCCTGTTTCAGATCAGTCCCGAGGACTGGTCGCATTTCGGGACGCGGGAATGGGCATTTGCCTTTCCTCTGCTGCTCTTTTCATCCTGGATCTTCATCGACAACGGCTTCCTCAAGGGCACGAAGGGTCCGAACCGGTATGGACCTAATCCGCTCGATCCCGGCTCCGGCGGAGGGGCATCGGGTGCAGCACCGACTTTGGGTCGCACCCGTTACACTGGTGGCGCCTTTGCACGCGACGCGATTATCGGCTTTTTCGCGCTTATCTTCAGCGCCTACCTGTTTGCGCCGCAGGGCAGCTTCGTAAGAACATTCGACTGGCTGGTCAGCCTGTATACCGGGGTGGGCTATGCAGACCTTAGGGCAATGGAGATTGAATCCGATCATCTGAAGCAGCTTGACCCCGAAGGCGAGCGCATTCGAACCGAACGGGACGAGAAGATGCGAACTTACGTGCAGGCATGGAAGGAGTATGATGCCGGGTGGAAGGCGTCGCTCGACAAGAACTATGTGGCCGCGATCGATGACCTTACCCTGGCGATTGACCGCTACGGCGCACACAACAAGGTCGCCGCTCCGGTTTTCATGTGGAGGGCGCGTTCATTCCGCAAGCTTGGCCAGTACGACAAGGCGATTGCCGACTACAGTACCGCAATCGCTCTTCAACCTGAGCTGACCGACGGCTACTCCGCGCGCGGTGATCTCTACGCGGAGCTTGAACGATACCGAAAAGCTTTGGCGGATTATGACGCGGCCATTCGTGTGTCGCGGGCGCCTGTTGCCCGGTTCGACATCAAACGCGGCAATGTACTGCGCAAGCTTGATGAACCCGAACAGGCCCTCGCTTCGTACGAAAAGGCGATTGAGCGCGCGCGGGAGAAATATGACAGGCTGGCGGTGATCGACGCCGCCATGCCCGACCTGACGCCCGCTGAGCGCGAGACATTTTTGAAATGGGCCGCCAAAAAACGCGATGGGTCAATTCGATGGGCGGAGATTCAACGCGGAATTATTCTGCGAAACCTGAAGCGTTATGAAGAGGCGCTCACGGCTTTCAACGAGGCTATAAGGCTCCAGCCTGACGGTGCTTTCGGCTACAAGCAACGCGGCTGGGTTTACGAGAAACAGGGCCGGCTCAAGCAGGCCCTGGCGGACTATGAACGCGCCTCAGAGCTCAATCCAGCGTCTGACTGGCTGACGAAGGCGCTGCAACGCGTCAAGTCCAAGCTGCAGTAGAGAGCGGAACGGCCAGCCCCTGTCCCGCCGCTTCGCTGCTTGAGGGCCGGTTTTTTGCACTGTCATTCCGGCGGAGCCGGAATCCAGTTGTGGCTTTGCCACATGTTGCGCTGGTTCCCGGATCCCGAGACACGCGTTCCGCGTGCTCTGTCCGGGATGACTATTCATTTTTGTCCTATCGCTTCGCTACTTGAGGACTTTTTCACCTGGGTCCACACCGCCAGCGGGTCCAACGCTCGGTCAAACGCTGTGGAGCATTGCGCTGTTCGTTCCGACTCTGGCGCTGACGTTCAAGCGGCTGAACGACAGAGACCATTCGCGCCTGATCGGCTACGCCTGGGCATTGCTTGGAGTGGGGAGCATTATTGCTCTCCATGCTGGCTATTTCCCAACCGACTCGAAAAATACGGGCACAGGGAGTTGATTGGGCTTCTGCCGTCTCTCATGCCACTGGTTCTCTTTCAATGTTGGATTTTTATCGACAACGGATTTCTCAAAGGTACGCCCGGTCCAAACCGCTACGGTCTCGACCCGCTTGATCCCGTAACCGGTGGACCACCATCAGGCGCGGTGCCTGTCATGGGCCGAACACGCTATACCGGTGGAGCTTTCGCGCGCGACGCGATCATCGGCGTTTTTGCTCTTGTCACAAGCGCATACCTGTTCTTGCCACAGGTCAATTTTGAAAACACGGTCGATTTTCTGGTGCGGCTCTCGCTAGGTAAGGACTATGAAGACTTCGCGACGCGGAAACTAGGACGTGGACTCATAAACGCCTAGCCACAACCGTATTGCTGCGAGTTTAACGAAGGCGAGGAAGTTGGCTGCCAGCTTGTCATAACGCGTTGCAACGCGGCGGCAGTGCTTGATGCGATTGAAGAAGCGCTCAACCTGATTGCGGTCGCGGTAAAGGCGGGGGCTAAAGCAGATTGGCTGCTTGCGGTTCCGTTTTGGCGGGATGTTCGCCCAAGCATCCCGCATTCTAACGAACTCCCGAATGGCATCGCTGTCATAGGCCCGATCCGCCAGAAACAGGCAATCCGATCCCAATCGATCAAGGAGGTCGGTCGCAAGACGGCTGTCATGGTCCTGCCCAGCACTCAACGCAAGACGGATTGGCAATCCCTTGCTATCGACGAGGGCATGGATATTCGTCGTTAGCCCACCACGCGACCGCCCGACATTGGTCGTTGCGGTTCTCTTTGCACAAGCACCGTGCTGATGGACGCGGACAATCGTCGTGTCGAGCATCTGGACATCGGCGTCGCCAGCATCCGCCACGGCATTCAGGATGTCATCCCAGATGCCGGCCTTTCCCCACCGGTTGAAGCGATTGTAGCAGGTCGTGTAGGGGCCGTAGCACCCCGGCAAATCTCGCCATGGTGCGCCGGAGCGCAAGACCCAGAATATTCCGTTCAACACCCGCCGGTCGTCTACGCGAGGAACGCCGCGGGACTTGGCTGGAAGGATGGGCTGGATCGCGCGCCATTCGCTGTCTGAAAGTGCATACCGCATGATTGAAGTCTCCTTTCGGAGCTTGAATCACACCTGAACCGTCGCCGGCAACACCTGCTTGCATGTCCGCAGTTGAGAGTAGAGCAGTCGTCAATGTCCGCTTAGCGGGAGGGCAGATTTTGACCCAAAGCAGGCGTCTCCTGGCATGATTGATTTACTCGTTGCGGTTTCCGCGATATCGGCTCGCTGGAATTCCATACCAGTCAGGTTTCAAGTTATTTGAGGAAATTATAGGCAGTTATGTTGTTGCATATTTTTTGGCCGTTTTGGTCTGCCAATGACTACATTTTGCGCATTGCAACACAGGTATTTATCGAAGTATCTGAACGAAAAAATACAAATTCATGTTTAAAATCATATAATTATAAATGATATTGGTGATAGACATCAACTTGGCACACCCCTTGCTATCGTTAACTTTTGTGCGCTGCGAAACAGGCGCCAGGAACGATAGACAGGGGAAAAATGGGAAAGAAAGCCAAAAAGAAGCGGCTCGTCATCATTGGCAACGGCATGGCCCCGGGTCGGGCACTGGAGCGTCTGTTCGAGACCGCGCCGGACGCTTATGAAGTCACGATTTTCAACGCCGAGCCGCGGGTCAATTACGACCGGATCATGCTGTCTCCCGTCCTCTCCGGCGAGAAGTCGTTCGAAGAAATCGTCATTCACGGTGACGGCTGGTACGTGCAGCATGGCGTGATCCTGTACAAGGGCGCCAAGGTGACTTCCATTGATCGTGCCGCTAAAACCATCACCGCCGAGTTCATTCCTTCCTCTTCCGGCCATGCGCCCCTGGAGCCCTCGGTATCCGTGCCATACGACCGGCTGATCATCGCCACGGGCTCTTCACCCATCATCATACCCGTTCCTGGCCATGACCTGGCCGGCGTTCTTTCCTACCGCGATGTTGATGACGTCAACGCGATGCTGCTGGCCGCCAAGTCGGGCGGCAATGCCGTTGTCATTGGTGGCGGGCTGTTGGGGCTGGAAGCCGCCGCCGGCCTCAAGGAACAGGGCATGGATGTCACCGTCCTGCACCTCATGCCAACGCTCATGGAGCGCCAGCTCGACCCCGTTGCCGGCCACCTCCTGGAGCGGGCAATCAAGGCGCGCGGCGTTAACGTCTTAACCCAGGCCAACACCAGGGCAATCCTGGGAGACGGCAAGGTTGAGCGTGTCGAGCTTGACGATGGTACTATCCTGCCAGCCGACCTGGTGGTCATGGCCGTGGGTATCCGCCCCAACGCCCAATTGGCAAAAGATGCAAATCTCGACGTCAACCGCGGCGTCCTCGTCGACGCGGCGATGCGCACCAGCGATCCCAACATCTTTGCGCTGGGCGAGTGCGTTGAGGCCGATGGCGAGGTATTCGGGCTTGTCGCTCCCCTCTACGAAATGGCCGAGGTCGTGGCGGCCCAGCTTGCTGGCGATGCGGGCGTCACCTTCCAACCCAAGGCAACCGCGACCAAGCTCAAGGTAACCGGTATCAACCTCTATTCCGCAGGCGACTTCGCCGAAGGAGATGACCGCGAAGAGATCGTCTTGCGCGATGCCGCCCGTGGCAACTATCGGCGTCTTGTTCTGAAGGACAACCGGATTATCGGCGTCGTCATGTATGGCGATACCGGCGACGGGCCGTGGTTCTTTGACCAGATGAAACGGACCGCCGACGTTTCTGAAATGCGCGAAACGTTGATCTTCGGGCCTTCTCTGACAGGCGGAATTCCACTTGATCCCGCAGCCGCGGTCGCAGCCTTGCCAGACGACGCCGAGGTGTGCGGATGCAACGGGGTTTGCAAGGGCAAGATCAGCGGCGCGATCGCCGGGCTTGGCCTGAAAACTCTTGATGACGTTCGTGCTCACACGAAAGCATCGGCCTCTTGCGGTTCCTGTACCGGCCTTGTCGAACAGATCTTGATGGCCCAGTTGGGTGATGCCTACAGCCCGTCGGCCGTGCA
The DNA here is from genome assembly GCA_002352635.1 of Hyphomicrobiaceae bacterium UBA2767. Taxonomy (GTDB): domain Bacteria; phylum Pseudomonadota; class Alphaproteobacteria; order Rhizobiales; family Methyloligellaceae; genus UBA2767. Next base: position 8,236 of record DEIT01000021.1, read on the forward strand.
ACCCATGTGCGGCTGCACCGGACATGGCCACGATGACGTCCGGCGCCTGATCGTCGCGCAGAAACTCAAGTCAATTCCCGATGTCATGCAAGCGCTGATGTGGAAGTCCTCGGGCGGCTGTGCGACATGCCGCCCGGCGCTGAACTACTACCTGCTTTCGACCTGGCCCGGCGAGTATGCCGACGACGCGCAGTCCCGTTTCATCAACGAACGCGTTCACGCCAACATCCAGAAGGACGGCACCTACTCCGTCGTGCCGAGGATGTGGGGCGGCATGACAAGCGCCAGGGAATTGCGTGCCATTGCCGACATCGTCGACAAGTTTGACATTCCCTCCGTCAAATGCACTGGCGGCCAGCGCATTGATATGCTGGGGGTCAGGAAAGAAGACCTGCCCGCCATTTGGGCCGACCTTAATGCCACCGGCCTCGTTTCCGGCGCCGCCTACGCGAAAGGCCTGCGCACGGTAAAGACCTGCGTGGGCAGCGACTGGTGCCGCTTCGGCACTCAGGATTCGACCGGTCTCGGCATCAAGCTCGAGAAGTTTCTCTGGGGATCATGGACGCCGGCCAAGGTGAAACTCGCCGTATCGGGGTGCCCACGCAACTGCTCCGAGGCTACCTGCAAGGACATCGGCGTCATCTGTGTCGAAAGCGGGTACGACATTCATTTTGCCGGTGCCGCCGGCCTCGACATCAAGGGTACGGAACTCCTCGGCCACGTGGCCAGCGAAGAAGAGGCGATTGAGATCATCGCCGCCTTGACCCAGCTCTACCGCGTGCAGGGGCGCTACCTGGAACGCATTTACAAATGGGCAAAGCGTGTTGGCATCGATGCCATCCATGCCCAGGTCGTGGAAGACAAGGAGCGGCGCAAGGCGCTCCATGACGATTTCATCCACTCACAGAGTTTCTCCCAAGCCGACCCATGGGCGGAGCGCGTCGCTGGCAAGGATGCGCACGAATTCACCCCGATTTCGGTCTTTAACATGGTGGCGGCGGAATGAAGGCAGATACGCACGACTGGAAGCTTGTCGGAACGCTCGACGAGATCCCCAAACAGGGTGCGCGCCGCGTGCACCATGGCGACAGGACGATTGCCCTGTTCCGCACCCAAGACGACCAGATCTTTGCACTCGAAGACAAATGCCCGCACAAGAACGGGCAACTCAGCCAGGGCATCGTTCATGGCAACTGTGTCACCTGCCCCCTGCACAACTGGGTGATCTCGCTTGAGACCGGCACCGCCCAGGGGACAAACGAAGGGAGAACACAAGCATATCCGGTCCAGGTTCGTGACCGGAAGATATACCTCGATTTTACCTTGAACCAAGTCACTTGCTGAGCAAGGGGCAGAAAACCGAAAAGGGCTGCAAATGTCTTACGTCACCCCACAGGAATTCGCCACGAAGATGATCGATGCGGGCGAATCCAAAGTCTTCATGTCAACCAAGGACACCTTGATCCGATCCTACATGGCCGGTGCGATTCTGGCACTGGCCGCTGCTTTCGCAGTCACGGTTGCCGTCAACACGGGCCAGTTTCTGGTCGGCGCGCTGCTTTTCCCGGTCGGTTTCTGCATGCTGTATCTGCTGGGCTTCGACCTGCTGACCGGCGTCTTCACCCTTGTACCGTTGGCACTCATCGCCAAGCGGCCCGGCGTCACCGTCGGCGGCGTGCTGCGCAACTGGGGGCTCGTATTTGTCGGCAACTTTGCCGGTGCGATGACCACGGCGGTCTTCATGGCCATCATCTTCACCATGGGGTTCAGCCAGGATCCGAACTCGGTCGGTCAGAAGATCGGCCAGATCGGTGAGGCACGAACGCTCGGCTATGCCGCCGCCGGGGGAGCAGGGATGCTGACGCTCTTCATTCGAGCGGTAATGTGCAACTGGATGGTTTCCACCGGCGTCGTGGCCGCGATGATGTCAACGTCCGTCTCCGGCAAGGTCATCGCGATGTGGATGCCAATCCTCGTATTCTTCTATCTCGGCTTCGAGCACTCCATCGTGAACATGTTCCTGTTCCCTTCAGGCATCATGCTCGGCGGAGATTTCACGTGGATCGACTACCTCATGTGGAACGAGATCCCGACGATCGTTGGCAACCTCGTTGGCGGCCTGACATTCGTCGGCGCCATGATTTACGGCACTTATTACAAGACGTCCCCTGCCCGCAACGCGGGCAAGGGTGCCGTGGCCGCCGAGTAACCGGATGACCGGCAGGTCACGAAAAGACTGAAAGCGGGACCCCGCCACCCATGGCGGGGTCCTCGTTCGCAACAGGCATCGAGAGTTTCAAATGCTTCAAAAGCTATCCAGCGAGCGCCTGAGCGTCACGATAGGACAGAGTTCGGCGGCAGGTCTCAAGCCTGAAAACCAGGACTTCCACGGCGCGCTGGTACCTGAAGGCAACGCTCTTGCGCTCAAGGGCATAGCAATGGCGATCGCTGACGGCATTTCCTCCAGTGAGGTCAGTCACATCGCGGCCGAAACCGCCGTAAAGAGTTTCCTGGAGGATTATTACTGTACGTCAGATGCCTGGTCGGCAATGACGTCGGGCCATCGGGTCATCTCCGCGACAAATTCCTGGCTCCACGCGCAGACCCATCGTAGCCGCCTGCACCTGGACATGAACCGGGGCTTCGTGTGCACCTTCAGCGCCATGGTCCTGAAAGGGCGCGCGGCGCACTTGTTCCACGTCGGCGACAGCCGCATTTCCTGCCTTGTCGCGGGCAATCTTGAACAACTGACAACTGACCACCGGACGGTGCTTTCACACTCTGAAAGCTACCTTGCGCGCGCCATCGGGCTTTCTTCGACGGTCGAGATCGAGCACCGCACGCAGAGCCTGCGCCCCGGTGACGTCTTCGTCATGACAACAGACGGTGTCCACGAACATGTTACAGGCCGGGAAATGGCAGCTCTGATTTCAGGGTCAGATGATCTTGACGCAACGGCGCGGACCATTCTCGACAAGGCGCTGTCAAACGGCAGCGCGGATAATCTCACGATCCAGATCGTTCGGGTCGATCAGGTTCCGCCGCGCAACGCGACCGGCATTCTTCAAAGTTTTGATCTCCTGCCGCCGGCGCCGATCCCACAGGTTAGCTCGGTCTATGACGGCTATCGCATAGTACGCCAGATTCACGGCTCGAGCCGCAGCCATATCTTTGTCGCCATCGATCAGGACACGGGCACCAAGGTCGCCCTCAAGGTGCCGTCCGCAGACTTGCGCGACAACGCCGACTATCTCAGGCGTTTCGCAATGGAAGAATGGATCGCGCGCCGGATCAACTCGCCGCATGTTCTCAAGGCCGCGCCGGCCCATCGCGAACGTGACACGCTTTATGTCGTCACCGAGTTTGTCGAGGGGCAGACCCTGCGCCAATGGATGGCAGACAACCCGCAGCCCGACCTCGAGACCGTGCGCGACATGATCGAGCAGGTTTCAATAGGTCTGCGCGCGTTCCACCGCAAGGAGATGCTGCATCAGGATTTGCGGCCCGAGAACATCATGGTCGATCGGGACGGGACGCTGAAGATCATCGACTTTGGCGCCGTGCGCGTCGCCGGCGTTCTGGAGGCCGATCCCGAATTCGACACCGGTGATATTCTGGGGACGCACCAATACGCCGCGCCTGAATACTTTCTGGGTGAACCGGGCTCAGAGCGCTCCGACCTCTACGCGCTCGGCGTCATCGCCTACGAGATGCTGACCGGGCGCTTGCCCTATGGCGCCCGCATGGCGCGCGCATCGAACCGCGCGCAGCAGGCGCGCGTCGCCTACACGCCCTTGGCCACCTACCGGCAGGACTTGCCTGTATGGCTCAACGACACCTTTAGGAAATCTGTCCACCCCGACCCGGCAAAGCGCCAGGAAGTTCTCTCCGAGTTCACCCATGACCTTCGCCAGGCACGTGCGGGAAGTCTTGCTGGCAGGACCGTTCCAATCATCGAGAAAAACCCCGTCCTGTTCTGGAAGATCGCCTGCGCCCTGCTGGCCGCAACCGTGCTGGCCCAGCTGGTTTGGCACTGAAACGGACGGTTTCGGAATCACATATGCAAGACTGGAGGAACAGAAAAATGCTGAGCAAGATTGAAATGACCGAAACGATCATGGAAGCGAAGTTCGCCAAGGGAACAAGCTGGGAAGAGATTTCCAGCGCCATCGGCATGTCACCCGTTTTCGTTGTTTCGGCCTGCCTCGGCCAGAACACCCTGCCGGCTGCGGCAGCCGAGAAACTCACCGCGTTCCTCGGTCTTGGCAACAGGGCCAGGGAAGTTGAGACTTCCCTGCAGATGCCACCCAAGAAAGCACAGGAAGCCGAGATGGTTTCCAAGGACCCGCTGATATACCGCTTCCACGAAATTACCTATGTCTACGGGGATACGATCAAGGAGCTCATCCATGAAAAATTCGGCGACGGCATCATGAGCGCCATCGACTTCGACCTGCTAATCGACAAGGTGGAACATCCCAAGGGTGACCGCGTAAAGGTAACGATGAGCGGGAAATTCCTGCCCTACAATCAGTGGTAGCTCGCCATGCTCGCCGTGGCCCGGAATTACATCAATTCCGGACCCTGCCGAGGATTGCTGGCCTGGCCTGTGCAGGACTAACGCGTTTGTCCGCTTGTGGCACATTTCTGCCGTTCGACGGCCAAAGCCGGGACGACCGCTTTGAGGTGCTAACCAGAAGTTCAGCACAACGGTTCAGCCGATGCCCATTTATGAGTACACGGCCTAGTCAACAAGCATCTGGAGCAACTTGACCCCGAAGGCGAGCGCATTCGAACCGAACGGTTCAAGAAGATGCGCGCCTACGCGCAGGCATGGAAAGACTATGATAACGCGTGGTCGGCTTCGTTCGACAAGAAGTATGCAGCCGCAGTCGATGACCTCACGCTGGCGATCGATCGTTATGGCGCGCAAAACAAGATCGCCGCTCCGGTTTTCATGCGGCGCGCGCGTTCATTC
>DEIT01000161.1:0-5093 GCA_002352635.1 Hyphomicrobiaceae bacterium UBA2767
TTCACCGCATTGTGCCCGGTAACGGGGCAGCCCGATTTTGCTCATCTTGTTATCGACTATGCGCCGGACAAATGGCTTCTCGAATCCAAATCGCTCAAGCTCTTTCTCGCCAGCTTCCGCAATCATGGCGCGTTTCATGAGGACTGCACGCTGAGCATCGCCAAGCGGGTAGTGAAAGAAGTCGAACCGCGCTGGTTGCGCATCGGTGGATACTGGTATCCGCGTGGCGGAATACCCATCGATGTATTCTGGGAAACGGGGACCCTGCCTGATGGTATGTGGGTTCCAGACCAGGGTGTGCTCCCCTACCGCGGGCGTGGTTGAGCAAATGAGCGACGCGCTTCAGTCCGGATACGATCTCATCATCACCAATGGTGATTCAGCAGGTGAGCTGTTGCGCAAAGCCTTCTCCGGTACCGAAGTTTTGCCGTGGCGCGATGTGCTGCACGATGGTCCGGTCCCGCTCACGGGCACTCTTGAAGAACTTTCCGAATTGCGTGCTGACTTTCTCGCTGAACGTAGCTGGGGCGAACCGGACGCAATTCGAGAAAACTTCCGTGCCCGCGATCGAGGGCTTGCACATTATGAAGCGTTCGAGAAGGTCACGCTGTGGTTCGAGCACGACCTCTATGACCAGCTGCAACTCATCCAGATTCTTGATTGGTTTTTCGGGACGCCGGGGCGTGGCGCAGGATTGCAGCTTGTTCAATCGGACGATTTTCTCGGCACCCAAAGCGTTGAAAAGTTGTCCGAGTTCGCCAAGCTCAGCGCACCGGTTACGGAGCCCCAGTTTGCCCTGGCCAGCAGGGTTTGGGCGGCATTTCGACAGCCCGACCCAAAAGCGTTTGCCGTACTTCTGGATGAGGACCTTTCAGCCCTTCCCTATCTGGCGCAGGCGGCGCGGCGCATGCTTCAGGAGCTACCCGATGCGAATACGGGGCTTGCGCGCACCCAGCATCAGATACTGGTGGCGATCAATGATGGTGTTGGTACGCCACGTGAGTTGTTTCGCGCGGTTGAACGCCTTGAGGAAGCGGCCTTCATGGGGGACTGGAGTTTCTGGTGGTGGGTCGATGGACTGGCGTCGAGCCCCGGTCAGTTAATTGAGGCGTCCGAGAGCAAGTTTTCTCCAAACATGGGTCACGATGAATTCATGGCTTATGTCGACAATCCGATTGGGCTGACCCCTCTTGGGTTTCAGGTCCTGGGTGGAGCATTGGACTATGCAGCCGATGCCCGTATCGACCGCTGGATGGGTGGGACCCACGTCACCAGCGACAATTTGTGGCGCTGGAATGACCGCGAGAGTGCGCTGGTCGCGCCTGATTAGGCTGGCACGACGTCAAAGGCGATGCTGATGCGGGTCTCGTCGGACTGGAAAGGAATGGTGCGGTGGAACATGTAGCTTGGGAACATGACCATCATGCCGGGCTCTGGTTTGACCAGTCTGAGCGTTGACTCGGAAGAAAAATGATACTCCGGACCGGGTTGGCCAAATTCGATCCAGCCGTACTTATTCTCTTCGTCTTCCACAACCTTTGGAACCTGCGGGTAGTAGACGCCGCTGAGCCAGCCTGAAGGGTGAATATGCGGGGCCTGAAAACCCTCCCCTTCCAGTACCGTCCCCCAGATCGACAATTCGTAGCTCTTCGGCCGATGGGCGACGATGGGATGGTCAGTGACGTCTTTGACTTCTTCTACATAGAGATCGATGGCCTTGCCAATGAGCGACTCGAGCGCGGAAATCGGACCCTTGGCGCCGGCGTTGATCGTGCCTGTCTGCTTGCCGTTCATGGTTGTGTGGCTTGAGGGGGCGGTCACCAATGTCGGGTGTTTCATGACATGGTCGTTGAGGGCCTTGTTAAAGGCCTCGATGTCTTTGAACCCCGATGGCGGCTCGTGCGCGATTGGGCGCACGAACAGGTCGAGATCTACGAGCGCATCGTATTGTTCTTTCTCGCCGGCTTCATTGAGAGCAATGGACTTGGCTGCGAGGACCGCTGTATCGCCGGGATGGCGCGCGAGATAGGCATTGCATGCCCTGATCGCGTCCTTCGGGCGTTCCATCTGCACCAATACATCGCAGAGGTTGCTGGTTGCGTCGGGATAATCCGGATCAACCGTCATCCCATTGCGGTGAGCTGTGAAGGCTTCATCAAGCTTGTCTTTTTCCTGAAGGCATGTGCCAAGCCCTACCCAGGCCTTGGCGTTGCGTTCGTCCAGCCGCAAGGCATTCTGATAAGCCTGGATGGCCTCGTCGATACGTCCCATGCCTCGCAAGACATAGGCCTTGCTTGCGTGAGCTTCGGCGTGACGAGGATCTGCCGCAACCGCGCGGTCGAAAGATTGTAAGGCATCATCAGCCCGCCCAAGTTCGTGGAGCGCCATCGCCAGATTATAATGCGCCAGCGCAAATCCCGGTCCGGCTTCCGCTGCAACCTTGAAGGCGTCCAGCGCCTTGCGGGTGTCGCCCAGAGATTGATAGAGAACGCCAAGGTTATACGAAGCGTCTGGATTATCTGGGTATTTCCCGGCTGCACTCTTGAGCCAGCTCAGGGCTTCCTTTTGATGCCCGGAAAGAAATGCCGCCTGCCCGCCAAGCACGAGGGCATCGGGGTGTGCCGGGTTGCGTTTAAGGAACTTTCGGTAGCCCTTGTATGCTTGGGCAAAATTGCCCTGCTTGTGCAGAGCGATTGCCTCAGCGAGCGTCTGGTTCATCGGCAGAGGGGGCGGCGTGGCCATGGGCGCGGTTCAACTCGTATCAGCGATATACCTGAAGATCTGAAGGATAGGGTCAATCGATCCGCGCCGCAAATGGGCAAAGGCGCGCGGGCGCGCCGCCTGGATGCGAGCGTGACGTGCGTGCTACCGGCTGCCTTTTACGACCCGATCCAGCGCAACAAGCTGCTTGAGCAAGCCCTCCAATTCGTTGAGCGGCACCATGTTGGGACCATCAGACAGTGCTTTGTCCGGGTCAGGATGAGTTTCGATAAAGAGTGCGGCAACGCCTACCGCGACCGCAGCGCGCGCCAGCACGGGCACAAATTCCCGCTGTCCGCCGCTTGACGTGCCCTGCCCACCTGGTTGTTGCACCGAGTGGGTCGCATCGAATACGACCGGACAGCCGGTCTCCGCCAATATCGGCAGGGCGCGCATGTCAGTGACGAGTGTGTTGTAACCAAAGCTGGCACCACGCTCGGTCACCAGAATGTTGGGATTTCCCGCTTCAAGAAGTTTCGCGACCACATTCTTCATGTCCCATGGCGCGAGAAACTGGCCCTTCTTGACCTTGATGATCGCCCCTGTCTTGGCCGCAGCCACGAGCAGGTCCGTCTGCCTGCACAAAAAGGCGGGAATTTGCAGAACGTCAACGGCTTCGGCGACTGGCGCACAATGCTCGCGTTCATGCACATCGGTGACAACGGGCAATCCGAGGCTTTCACGAATTTCGGCGAACACCGGCAAGGCGTCTTTCAATCCCACACCCCGAGCACTGGAAATACTGGTGCGATTGGCCTTGTCGAAAGAGGATTTGTAGATGAGGCCGATTCCCACGCGCTGCGCGATTTCCTTCAGTGCCGATGCTGTCTCCAGCGCATGCGCGCGGGATTCCATGGCGCAGGGACCGGCAAATATAGCGATCGGGCTGGCATTTGAAATGCTGACAGATCCGGCTTTGATTGTTGCGTTGGGGGTCACGGAACTAGACTAACCTGCTCTGCTCAACGGCTGCCTCGATAAACGAAGCGAACAGTGGATGCGGTTGAAAGGGTCGCGATTTGAGTTCGGGATGGTATTGGACGCCAATAAACCAGGGATGCTCGGGGATTTCGACGGTTTCCGGCAACAGCTCATCGGGGGAAACACCCGAAAACCTCAAACCTGCGGCTTCCAGCTTGCTGCGGTAACGCATGTTGACCTCGTAGCGATGCCGGTGACGTTCGGAAATTTCCGTTGATCCGTAAATCTCCGCAATCCTGCTGCCGTTGGCCAGGTGCGCCGCATATGCGCCCAGACGCATTGTGCCGCCGAGATTGCCATTGGCCTCGCGTTGCTCGAGTTCATTGCCCTTCATCCACTCGGTCATGAGACCGACCACCGGTTCCTCGGTAGGGCCAAATTCCGTTGACCCGGCATTCTCGATATCCGCAAGATTGCGTGCGCTTTCGATGACCGCCATTTGCATGCCAAAACAAATTCCGAAATACGGCACCTCTCGGGTCCGGGCGAATCCCGCCGCTCGGATTTTCCCCTCGGCACCGCGTTCGCCGAACCCGCCGGGCACGAGAATCCCATGCACCTCGCCAAGGTACGCGCCGGGATCATCCGTTTCGAACACTTCAGATTCAATCCAATCCAGATTGACCTTCACTTTGTTGGCAATCCCGCCATGCACAAGCGCTTCGTTGAGCGACTTATAGGCATCCTTGAGGCCGGTATATTTGCCGACCACCGCGACGCGCACCTCACCTTCCGGGTTGGCGACACGTCTGGAGATCTTGTTCCAGCGACTAAGGTCGGGTTCCGGCGCATCGTTGATACCGAATGCAGAGAGCACTTCGCGATCGAGCCCTTCCTCGTGGTAGGTCAATGGCACATCGTAAATCGTCGAGACGTCAAGCGCCTGTATTACAGATGTGTCCCGCACATTGCAGAATAGAGCGATCTTGCGGCGCTCGTCCTCAGGGATTGGCCGATCGCACCGGCACAGCAACACATCAGGCTGAATGCCGATGGAGCGAAGTTCCTTGACCGAGTGCTGCGTCGGTTTGGTCTTGAGTTCACCTGCACTGCTGATAAAGGGCACCAGCGTCAGGTGCATGAACGCCGTCTCGCCGCGCGGCAACTCGTTGCGCAGTTGGCGGATGGCCTCGAAGAACGGCAGCCCCTCTATGTCGCCAACTGTGCCGCCGATCTCGCACAAGACAAAATCGACCCCCTCGTTGCCGGCGAGCACGAAATTTTTAATCTCGTCAGTCACGTGGGGAATGACCTGGACGGTGCCGCCCAGATAATCTCCGCGGCGTTCCTTATTCAGGACGTTCTGATAAATGCGGCCAGAGGTTACGTTGTCCTGCTGGCTGCAGGGCACG
>DEIT01000161.1:5205-13442 GCA_002352635.1 Hyphomicrobiaceae bacterium UBA2767
CGCGCCCAAAGCCGCAGATGCGAGCCCTTTTCCGAGGGAGGAAACCACGCCGCCGGTGATGAACAGATACCGCGCCATGGGCTTGCAGAATATACAATGAGTGCCGTGATTCGAAGCACAATAATCCAGCCTGGGACACTTTTTGCCCAGACTTTTTCGCGATTCAAGCGGCCAGACGTGCCTAACCTACTGAGATTGCGGGACTTGCGGGCCTTCCGGCTTCTTTTCAGTGGGTAGCTGCAGGCCCTCGAGCGGGCTTGATCCACCTGTACTACCGCCAGTCTGGCCGGGTGTATCAGGAAGGATGAAACTGTCCAGTCCGGGTCCTGATCCGCCACCTTCCCGGGCGACAAGTGTCAAAAGGATGCTGGTTACGAAGAAAGCGGCGGCAAAAAGAGCTGTGATCCGTGTAAGGAGGTTCGCAGCACCACGACCGCTCATAAATCCGCCTCCCCCACCGCCGCCGCCGCCAATTCCAAGCGCGCCGCCTTCGGAACGTTGCAGCAGTACGAGGCCCACAAGAGCCGCCGCCACCATGATGTGTATGACCAATAGGACAGTCGCCATCGAATTCGTCTCAATTCATGCAATATGGGGGACTTTTCGCCTCGCCTTTTACAGGAGAGCTCGACATTTGGCCAGTCCTGCAGTTGAGAAATCCGATATGGCTAACCGGCGGCTTTAGCCTGTCGCTTGGGATTGCGGTCCGGCAGGGGAATACCACCGCCCGCGGGTTTGTCTTTCTCTTTCGCCTTTTGCTCCGCAGCCTTGCGCGCCTGGGCTTCCCTGGTTGCTCGTTTCTGGAATTCAGCGGCCTGTTCTTTGGAGTGCGCAGGCGACTTCATGCCTGGAAGTTTAATCTCGGGACAGCGGAATCGAATTTGCCCCTCAATAAAAAGATACCGGTCAATATTTGCGAGTTGTTCAGCCTTGAGAGTGGTGCCCGCGCTCGCAGGCTCCCCTTTCAGCTGCTGTTCGACACCGGATTTGGCGAGCGTGGAATGTTCATTGACAAGCTGCACGCATGCTTCACTCGACAGTGGCTTGGCCAAGGCGGTGTGCGGCATGACGAAAGCCAAGATGCCGGAAACGGTCACACCTAAAGGGATCAGCCAATTCGCCACTGTTTCAACTCGCGTCATTGGAATTTGAGATTGGTGGGCCGCGTCAAACTAACTGACCGCGCGATGTGCCGCTAGTGGAATGAGCGGTTCGCGTTCAAAAAATACTCAATTTTGTCCGTAAACGGAAACGATACCCCAAAAGTCATCAGCCTTGAGACTGGCACCTCCAACGAGGGCGCCATCGACATTGGTCACACCCATCAGTTCAGCGGCGTTTGCCGGTTTGACCGACCCTCCGTACAGGATGCGGGTCTGTCCACCCTGCGCCTCTTCTAGTCCCTTCACAAGTTCGGCGCGGATATGGGCATGGACCTCTTCGACATCTTCAGGCGTCGGCGTTAGCCCCGTGCCGATTGCCCAGACGGGTTCGTATGCAATAACCGTATTGGCTGCATTTGTGCCATCGGGAAGCGAACCGGCAAGCTGGCTGCCAACGATATCCAGCGCCCTCCCCTCCTTACGCTCTGCTTCGGTTTCGCCAACACAGACTATCGCAATGAGTCCGGCCCGGTGGGCTGCCTCAGCCTTTGCGCGAACCACTTCATTTGATTCCCCATGGTCGGCGCGGCGCTCAGAATGACCAACAATCACCGCCGTTGCACCGGCGTCGGCAAGCATTTCCGCGGCGATGTCGCCAGTATGAGCGCCTGAAACGCCAGAATGGCAATCCTGGCCACCAATTTGAACCGGAGTCGTCGAAAGACGGCTGGCAAACTCGGATATGAGCGTCGCCGGCGGGCACAACATTACGTCGGCAGTGATGGCCGCATGCTTCGAAAGGTGCGCACTCAGTTGCTCAGCCTCACTCCATGATGCTCGCAACCCGTTCATTTTCCAGTTACCGGCGACGAGAGGCCGTGGTCGTGTCATGTGCTAAACCCCATTGATTTTAGTAGAATTACCATACTATTGAGAAGATGTGAGTTGGCAGAAAACCCGTTAATGACAGTGCCAAATGAATTGCTGGTAACTTGCTGTGCCAAGCGCTGCTCCATATGATGCCTGCGCCCGGCAGGCTTGACCAGATCGGCGCGCAATTCAAGACGGCATTTTAGAAACGACGACACCTTCGGGACAAAGAGAACAGACCATGCTGGAAGCACTGCGAAAAGGTACAGGCACCTGGATTGCCAAAATCTTCATCGGCCTCCTTGTGATGAGTTTCGCTGTTTGGGGGGTGGCGGATATTTTTGGTGGTTATGGTGCGCAGACGGTCGCGACCGTCGGTGATACGGAGATTTCAGCACAGGAATACCAGTCTGAATTGCAGCGCGAAATGCAGGTTCTGCGAAATCGACTGGGGCGCAACGTCACCTATGCGGACGCCCAGGCCATGGCGCTCGACAACCAGATACTCCTTCGTCTCATAGGCGATGCAGCGGTAGAAAATCAGGCGAATGAGCTGGGCCTGGGAATTTCCCCAAAAGCGGTCACTGCTCATCTTGCGCGCGACAAAATGTTCCATGACCAGAGCGGGAAATTCAGCCGCGAACTCTTTTTCCGTATTCTGCAGGCGAGCAGTATGAACGAACAGACATTTTTGGAGCGCCAGCAGAAGGTGCTCGTGCTTGAACAGATCGTCGGTACGGTTGCCCGGACGGGTCAGGTTTCCAAGACTTTGCTGGACGCCGTCAACAGGTTCCGGAATGAAACCCGCAAACTCAGCTATGTCACCGTACCGCTGGACAAGCTGGATACGGTGGGTGAGCCGACGGCGGAGCAGGTCCGAGAATATTACAACGCCCACAAGAGCGAATTCCGGGCGCCGGAAACGCGCAAAGTCGGATTGATCGTGATGACCCCCGGGTTACTTGCAGAAGAGCTTGAGGTCAGCGAAGAGGACCAGAAGAGCTATTTTGAGAGCAACAAGGCGAGGTTCGGGCAGCCCGAGCGCCGTGCCGTTCAGCAGATTCCGTTTCCCGACAAGGCGAGCGCGGATGCGGCATATGAAAAGCTCAAGAAGGGTGCCGGTTTCATGGATGTCGCTGCGGAACGCGATTTGGCCAAGGGGGATGTTGATCTCGGCATAATTCCCAAAACCGGCCTGGCAGATGAAACGGTGGCGGATGCCGTCTTTTCTCTGCCCATTGACGAAATCAGCGAACCGATCAAAGGCAGCCTCGCGACAGTCATTGCAAGGGTCACAAAAATTGAACCCGCTGTGGTTAAGACCTTTGAGGATGAGCAGGAAAATATCCGCAAACTGATTGCTGCACAGCGTGCCGCCGAAACGATCCTGGACTCCTATGACAAGCTTGAGGACGAACGCGCAACCGGGTCGACGCTTGCTGAAACCGCCAAGAAGCTCAATTTCAAATATGTCGAAGTGCCCGCCATTGACGCTCGCGGGCGAGATGCCGATGGAAAGGCCGTCGATGTCCTGTCGAAGCAACCCCGCGTCCTGCGGGCGGTCTTTGCTGCGGAGGCAAAAGTCGAAACCGATCCTGAGGAGACTACTGATCGGGGTTACATCTGGTATGATGTGATGGATGTAACGCCACAGCGCCAGAAGGACTTTGACGAAGTGACGGATGAAGCGAAGAAGAAGTGGCACGAGAGTGCGGAGCGCACCATCCTGGTCAAAAAAGGACAGGAACTTGTCGACAAGCTGCGCGCTGGCGAGACAATTGCCAAATTGGCCGAAGAATTCGGAATTGAGACAAAGGAAACCGCGCCTCTGAAGCGTTCCACTCTTGACTCGGGTCTCCCGCCTGCGGCCGTTCAGCAAGCCTTTGCGCTCAAAGAAGGCCAATTCGGGTCGGCATCAACACCAGACGCAAAGGGCCGCATCATATTCCAGGTGAGCGAACTGAAAGTGCCTGATGCGCCGGATGCGAAAGCACAGGAAACTCTATTGAAATCGGCTGAAACAGAGATCGGCGATGATCTGACTATTCAGTATATTCGCGCCTTGCGCGAGAATTTTGGTGTGAGCATCAATGACGCTGTATTTCAAGAAGCACGAACCGGACAGTATGCTGGCGGTGGCCGTCGCGGAAATTACTAGCAAAGCGGCCGGGCCTCATGACAACCATGCTTAATCTGCCCGGCATTGGAGAGATTGAACCGTCCCTCGACGCATTCGCTCAAGGTTACAATTCAAACAAGCCTCAGGTTGTTTGGACGCGCCTTGTCGCTGATCTCGAAACGCCCGTTTCGGCATTTCTCAAGCTCGCTGATGAGCGCCCTTACAGCTTTCTCTTTGAGTCGGTCGAAGGCGGGGCCGTTCGTGGGCGCTATTCGATAATCGGCTTGGATCCCGACATAATCTGGCGTGCAAACGGCGACAATTCGGAAATCAGGACGTCACCGTCCGAAGGGGATGACTACATGCCCTGCGAGGGGGGAACACTGTCTGCGTTGCGTACCCTCATCGCTGAGTCGCGTATCGATCTTCCTGAAGAGCTACCGCCGATGGCGGCCGGGGTATTCGGTTATATGGGTTACGATACGGTCCGGCTTGTCGAACATTTGCCAGCAGAAAACCCCGACCCCATCGGTGTCCCGGACGCGATCCTCCTGCGCCCGACAATCATGGTGATTTTCGATGCCGTGCGGGATGAGATCATCGCGGTGACGCCGGTTCGGCCTACGTCCGGAATGACAGCCGAGAATGCCTACAACCGGGCATGCGAGCGGTTGCGCGAGGCGCTGTTCCGGCTTGATTCCGCCCTGCCCCACGCCGCTCGGCTTGAACATGCCGATGTGCCTGTGCCGGAACCCACCTCCAATACAGCGCCGGAAGACTTCATGGCGATGGTCAAGCGCGGGAAGGAGTATGTTTCCGCAGGGGACGTCTTCCAGGTCGTCTTGAGTCAACGTTTTTCGGCGCCGTTCACGTTGCCTCCGTTTTCACTTTATCGTGCCTTGCGGCGAGTAAACCCCTCACCGTTCCTGTTCTTTCTCAACCTGGATGAATTCTCGGTCGTCGGTTCAAGTCCTGAGATCCTCGTGCGCGCGCGGGCCGGAGAGGTCACCCTTCGCCCCTTGGCAGGCACACGGCCGCGCGGTCAGACACGTCAGGAAGATGAAGCGCTTGCCGAAGAGTTGCTGAAGGACCCGAAGGAGCGTGCCGAACACCTGATGCTGCTTGATCTTGGACGTAACGATGTAGGCCGTGTCGCTGAAATCGGTTCAGTACAGGTCACCGACAGTTTCTCCCTCGAATTTTATAGCCACGTCATGCACATCGTTTCGAATGTGGTTGGCAAGCTCGATCCAAGCCACGATGCCATAGATGCGCTGACTGCTGCCTTCCCGGCAGGCACCTTGTCGGGAGCGCCGAAGGTCCGCGCCATGGAGATCATCGATGAACTGGAGCAGGACAAGCGCGGTATCTATGCCGGGTGCGTCGGTTATTTTTCCGCCAACGGAGACATGGACAGCTGCATCGTCCTGCGAACATCGATTGTGAAAGACGATGTCATGCATGTTCAGGCGGGTGCCGGTATCGTTGCAGACTCGGTGCCGGAGTCTGAACAGGCCGAGTGCCATAATAAGGCCAAGGCGCTGTTTCGGGCGGCAGAAGAGGCTGTGCGCTTTGCAACGGGTTCAAATCAGGGTTGATGCCTCATGATTACGTTGTCGCTCTTCCGCCATGCGAAATCCGCCTGGGACAATCCGGGAGTGGGTGACTTTGAGCGGCCATTGGCGCCGCGCGGGGAAAAAGCTGCGCCGCGCATGGGCCGGTATATGGCGACAGAAGGCCTTGAGCCAGACGTCGTGCTGTGTTCGACCGCAGTGCGCGCGCGACAGACGCTTGAGTTGGCGGCCGCTGAGTGGAAGACGTCACCTGAAATCCGCTTCGAAGATGGGCTCTATCATGCAGGACCCGGCAACATGTTGAGCCTCGTTCAATCGCTGCCGCACGAGCGCATCCACGCCATGCTCGTCGGTCATAATCCCGGCATGCACTCCTTTGGCGCCTCTCTGCCTGGCAGCGGAGACGAAGCCGCGCTGAACGCTCTGGACGTAAAATATCCAACGGCAGCACTCGCGGTGATTACGTTTGAGGGAGATTGGGCGTCTGTAGCCGCTCGTACCGGATATCTGCAGCGTTTCGTGTTGCCGAGGGAGTTGAACGGCGACAAGTGACGCAAAATGGTCGTATACCATTCGCGAACATTGCTTGACGAATATGCAGTCAACCGGTTTAGAACAGCACCATGCTGACCCTGATCGACAATTATGACAGTTTCACCTACAACCTCGTCCACTTTTTGGGCGAGCTGGGCGCGGAATGCCGTGTCTATCGCAATGACAAGGTGAGCGTTGAGCAAGTGCTGGAGGAGGCACCGGCAGGCATCGTGTTGTCTCCCGGTCCCTGCACGCCAAATGAAGCCGGGATCTGTCTTGATTTGGTGAAGCGCGCGGCACCGGATATTCCCATGTTGGGCGTTTGCCTTGGCCACCAGGCCATGGGCCAGGCTTTTGGCGGAAAAATCGTCAGTGCGCCGGTGCTTATGCACGGCAAGCTTTCAACCATCCACGTTCTCGGCGCAGGTACACAAAGCACGCGCAACACGGGCGCTGGTATTTTCGCCGGTCTGCCTGCAGAATTCGAAGCGACGCGTTATCACTCTCTGGTCGTGGACCGCGACACGCTGCCCGATTGTTTTGAAATCACTGCTGAAACCGATGGCGGCGTCATCATGGGCATTCAGCACAAGCAGTACCCCGTGCACGGGGTCCAGTTTCATCCTGAAAGTATCGCTTCCCAACACGGCCATGCACTGCTCGCCAATTTCCTCGATGTTGCCGGCATAAAGCATCAGCCCGCAGAACCTTTGGATGCCGCGATGGTGGCGGTCTAGCGGAATAGTCAGATGTCAGAATTTTCCAAATACCTCGCCAAGACGTCCGAAGGGCAAACACTCACCGCAGATGAAGCAGCGGAAGCCTTCGGCATCATGATGTCCGGTGAAGCAACGCCCGCGCAAATTGGTGCGTTCCTGATGGGTCTGCGCGTGCGCGGTGAGACGATCGATGAGATCACCGGTGCGGCGCAGACAATGCGTGCGAAAGCAACGAGCGTCTCCGCGCCTGAAGGTTCGGTTGACACATGCGGTACTGGCGGTGATGCCAAGGGGACTTACAACATCTCGACTTGCGCAGCCTTCGTTGCAGCGGGCGCCGGCGTTCCGGTGGCGAAACATGGCAACAAGTCGGTTTCGTCCAAATCGGGGTCGGCAGATGTTCTGGCGGCGCTCGGCGTCAATCTCGATGTGGGGCCGGATGTGGTTGCCACAGCCATAAAGGACGCCGGCGTGGGGTTCATGTTTGCGCCCAAGCACCATGCCGCGATGCGCCATGTCGCTCCCGTGCGGGCCGAACTCGGTATGCGCACGATATTCAATATTCTTGGGCCACTCGCGAACCCTGCAAATGCCAAGCATCAGGTGATTGGAGTCTATTCCCGCGACTGGCTTGTGCCGCTGGCTGAGGTGCTTCGCAACCTCGGATCGCGGCGGGTCTGGATCGTTCATGGCAGTGATGGGCTGGATGAGTTAACGACCACCGGCTCGTCCTTTGTGGCCGAATTGAAAGAGGACAAGGTTTCAACTTTCGAGATCACACCGGAAGATGCCGGAATTTCCGTTGCCAAACCCGATGACTTGATCGGTGGGGAGGCAGAGGAGAATGCTGAAGCGGTCAAGGAGCTGCTCGCAGGCGCGCCGTCCGCTTTCCGTGATATCGTGGTGCTGAACGCAGCTGCCGCGCTGGTCGTCGCGGGGAAAGCGAAAGACTTGGCACAAGGCGCGGAGTTGGCCGCGGAAGCCATAGACAGTGGCAAAGCTCGCAAGGCCCTTGACGATCTTGTGCGCATCACCAACGCTTAAACCCCATGGCCAATATTCTCGACCAGATCAATGCCTACAAGCGCGACGAAATCGCCGCCGCGAAAGCCGAGCGGTCCCTTAGCACGCTTGAAGCGGATGCCCGGGAAGCGTCGCCCGTTCGCGGCTTTGGTGACGCAATCTCCGAGATAATTGCAGCAGGCAAGTCCGCTCTCGTTGCCGAAATAAAGAAAGCCAGTCCTTCCAAGGGGCTTATCCGGGAGGATTTTGATCCTCCGGCGCTGGCACAGGCTTACGAGGCCGGTGGCGCGGCCTG